>NZ_LIRL01000012.1 GCF_001419795.1 Streptomyces niveiscabiei | reverse complement strand
CTTCGGGGTCGTTCCACGTGCGGATGATAGTGAGGGGGCGGGAAGCGCGGGGCGCCCGCCGGAGGGGGTAGCTCTGGAGAGGTAGCCCTAGGATGTCGGCCAGACCGTGAGGTCCCCCATCAGGAAGTTGACCCCGCTGTCGGGCAGGTAGGTCGACTTGATCTGGATCACGAGCATGCCGATGGCTCCGGAACGGTGCTTGACGCAGATCCGGCTCCCCTCAGCCACGACGACGAGCGGGAGTTCACTGCTGCGAGTACTGGACCCCGCGAGGTAATGGCGGCACTCCTCATAGGAATTGGTCGGCTCGGCTGGGAGATAACCCATCGCGCTGGTGCTACTCCGCAAGGTGCAACGGGAGTTGCCGCAGACGAGCCGGACATCCCCTTTACGGTCGTCGCGTTGCCCCTGCGCGTCGAGGCTGATCGAGTTCTTCTCGTCCAGCCTCACCAGCGGATGCGCGACCGCTTCCGGCAGGCCGGAGACCGGCTGTCCGGCCGATCCCGCCGCCTCGCCACCGGCGGCCCCGTCCGGGAGGGCCTTCTCCGACGCGTCTTTCCCCGAGGCCGACGGCGAGGGCGCGGCCGAGGAGGACGCACCGTCCCTGCCACGGTTCAGCTCCGAGATCTCCGACCCCAGCCATGCCAGCGCCGCCAGCAGCGGAACGGCCATCAGCGCGCCGACGCCCGCGATGAGCCGCGTGCGGCGCCGCCCTGCCCGTAGTACCTCGGAGGGATCTCGTACCTCGGAGGGGCGTAGTACTTCGGAGGGAGGCGCCCACGGGTTGGTGGCCGAGAGGGTCGGTACGAGCGTGGGCTCGGGCGCCGGCACCGGTGGCCCCACCACGTCACGCCATACCTCCGGTCCCCCGGAGGTATCAGCCTCGGGCCCCAGCTCCCGCCGGCACCAGGCGACGACCTCCGCGGGGGTGGCCCGCTCCTCGGGGTCGGCGGCCAGGCAGCGCGCGAGGACCGGCCGGAGCTGTTCGGGCAGCGCCGACAGGTCGGGGGCGGAGTTCACGATCCGGTACATCACGTTGAGCGCGGTACCGCTCCCGTACAACGGCTCCCCGAGTGCGGCGAACGCCACGGTCTGGCCGAGGGAGAACACGTCGGCCGCCGGGGTGATCTCACCTGCGGACGCCTGTTCCGGTGCCATGAACTGCGGTGTGCCGATGGTGGCGCCCTGCGTGGTGTGCACGGTGCTGTCGAGGGCCGTCGATATCCCGAAGTCGATGACCCGGGGCCCGTCGGAGGCGAGCAGGACGTTGGAGGGCTTCAAGTCCCGGTGGACGACGCCGACTTCGTGGATGGCCTGGAGCGCCTCGGCGACCCCGGCCATCAGCCACAGCACCGCCGGCACCGGCAACGCCCCGCGCCGGGCGACGAGTTGGGACAGCGACGGCCCGGGCACGTAGAGCGTGGCGAGCCAGGGCGGTACGCCGTCCGCGTCGGCGTCGACCAACTCCGCTGTGTACGCGCCCCGTACGCGCCGAGCGGCCTTCACCTCGCGGTGGAACCGCCTCCTGAAGACGGGGTCGTCGGACAGCTCCGGCCGCACGACCTTGACCGCGACGGCCCGGCCGCCCTGCGTGTACGCCAGATAGACCCGCCCCATGCCCCCGGCACCCAGGCGCGCCACCAGCCGGTATCCGCCCGCGACTTGAGGGTCGTCCCGCTGGAGCGCCTCGAATCCGCCGCCCTCGTTCCCCAAGGCCGTCCATCCCCCCTGCTGTTCGAACGATCAGCAGGAGCCTAAGGGGCGGACAGCCCCGGCAGGTCCAGAGGGCTGGCGAATCAGCTGCTCACGCGCCGGTTTCCGGGGCCCGCGCACAGCAGAGGCCGGGGAAGGGCGTTCCCTTCCCCGGCCTCGGTGGCACCCCCTACCGGGGTACTACGGGTACGGGGGTACTACGGGGTGACCGCGTCCGACGGCGTGCCGGCCTGCGGGACGAAGGCCAGCGCGTCCCAGGCGATCGCCGCGTCACCCGTACCGTCGGCCGTGGCCGAGCTGAGGGAGACGCTGGGGGTCCCCCGGAAGTCGTACGACCCCAGGGAGAGCCAGGTGTTCTTGCCGCCGGTGTCCTGCGAGACCGTCTTCTCCAGGACCGTGCCGTCACCGAGGTCGATGCGGTAGGTCGCCGAGGGGGTGTCGGCCTGGTGGTCGGGCAGGTGGACCATGACCCGGGCCCAGCCCTTCAGGGTGCGGTCGGGCGTCCAGGTGCCGGTGACGACCGAGTCCGTGAAGGTCGGCACCCGGGTGTGGGTGAGCCAGAAGTGCCCGCCGAACCCGGCCCCGAGCTGGTGGAAGTCGATCTTCGAGGGGTAGACCGTCGCCCCGTTCTGCACGGCCGAGCCGAAGGTGAACGTCAGCGTGCCCCGGCTGACCCAGTTCCGCTTCCCCGCACAGGGGTTGGCGGACCCGACGCGGAACTTCACGGTGTTCGGGACGTCGTCGACGATCAGCGCGTTCGGCGGCAGGGTGGAGGTGCAGGCCGCCGGGTGGGCCGGCGTGACCTTCGGCTCCGGGTCGGTCGCCTCATACGTGAGTACCTCGGTACCACAGGTCTTCGCGCAGTCGGTCCAGGTCACCGGCTTGTTCCACCAGCACTTGAAGTCGTCGCGCTGGCAGGGTCCCACCGGCTGGGTGGAGCCGGGTACCTGGTGCGGCTTGCTGGTGTCGCAGTTGTTGACGTCCGGCGCGCAGAACGTGTCGTGCGCGGGCTGCGCGTCCGGCGCGTTGCCGGTCGGCCAGGAGCCGACGGTGAACTGGGGGACGGGCTTGCCGGTCTCCGGGTCGTTCTTCTGGAGGGAGTACGCCGCCCAGCCCATCACCCTTTCGGGGTAGGTCCACAGGTTGGGGGTACGCGAGTCCGCGTACCCGGAGGAGAGGAACATCTTCCGGTCCGCCGGGTAGAGGCCGTTGGCCGGGTTGTTGAACCAGCCGAGGCCCCAGGGCGCCGAACTGTCCGTCGTACTGGGCAGGTTGAAGCCGCTGTTGTACGCCCAGAGCGCGAACCACCAGTTCTCCAGGTACTGCGGGTCGCCGCCGTTGGCGAGTACGCCGTTGTCGTGGAGCTGGTTCCACTTGTCCTGGAGGATGCGCAGCCCGGCGGCGATGTTCGCCGCGTAGTCGACGGTGATCGCCTTCTGCTGCTCGGGGGTGAAGGTCGTCGTGTCGGACTTCGCCATGCCGCTGGTGACCTGCGCGATGCCGTAACCGCAGTCCGCACCGGCCCAGTTGATGGTGTGGACGCTGCCGGCGTTGCCGTAGTAGCCGCCCTGGACGAAGTTGCCGCTCTCGCCCGCGGACGCCCGCGTCGTGGCCTGCACGAGGTTGGACTCCTGCGCGAGGACGCCGAGCATGATCTGCGCGGGAACCCGTCCGCCGCCCTTGAGCTGGAGCGGCGGGAACATGCCCTGCGGGGTGTACGACGCGAGGTCGGCGCCGTTCCAGCCCTTGCGGCGGCGCACGTCGAGCCTGCCCTGGACGGCGAGGTCGGTCGCCCACTCGACCATCTGCGGGGAGGGCTGGAGGGACTGGAGATTCGGGTCGTTGCGGGTGACCGCGCAGGCGCGGTCGGGGTCGGTCGTGCTGTGGGCGGGGTCATCGGCCGGGGGCTGTCCGCCGGTCCGGGTGCCCACGGGCTCCGTGCGGACGCTGTTGGTGTGCACACCGGCGTCCGAACTCGCCTTGCCCGCGCCGGACTTGGGGCCACCGAGCGCCGGTGACCGGGTCAGCCCCTGCGCCACCTGGAGCGCCTCGGGCTTCACGCGGAACGCGAAGTCGGCGCCGGTACCGGTCGCGAGGGCGTCGATGCCGACGGGCTGGGCGGTCCCGGTGTCCGCGACCGCGCCGGGCTCGGCGCCCGCCGCTTCGGTGCCGTTGCCGACGCCGGTCAGCGCGAGGGCGCCCTTCGTGGACACCTCGGCGGACGCGGGTACGTCGTCCAGGGTCCGCCAACTCGTCGGCAGATCCGCCTTCTTGAGCTTGTCGCCCGCGTCGGCGCCGGTGACGAAGACCTGCCCGCCGGTCCCGTGCACCGCGAGGGTGCCGAGCGCGCCCGAACCGAGCACTCGGTCGGTTCCGTCGGCGGTCACGCGACGGACCTGAACTGCCTTGTCCCCGGAGGGCACTTGGTAGGCGAGGCCGGTCTGCGCGTCGGGCACGAGCCGGAACGGCCTGCCGCCGGCCCGGGTGAGCGTACGGACGTCGCCCTTGCCGTTCACGGAGACGACGGAGTCGCCGGACGAGGCGGCGATCCCGGTCCCGAAGGGCACGGCCGAGGTCAACTGCCCTGCCACGGACTGCTGTCGGACGATCCTGCCCTGTCCGGCGTCGACGGTCAGCAGCTGGGTGTCGTCACCCTGCGGCCGGGTCAGCACGGCCTGTTCGCCGTCGCCGCAGCCGGGGTTGAAGTAGGCGAGGGAGACCAGTTCGGGAAGCTTGGTCACCGCGCCGTCGGTCAGGTCGACCACGGCGGCGAACGCGCCTTCCTGGAAGCCCTGTTGGTCGTTGGCGGCCTGGCGGGGCGCGTAGACGACGACCGCCTTGTCGCCCGAACCGGTCACGCAGGTCTGCCCGATCCACTGGTCGGTGTCGATACCGGGCTCGGAGAGCGTGGCGGCGGTGCGCCAGGCGTAGGCGTGTGCGGAGTCGGCGACGAGGACGTGGAATCCGGTCGCGTCACCGTCGTAGGTCACCATCCGGTCGCCCGACTTCCGCCAGTTCGACGGGAGTTGGGAGGTGTCCGTGACCCGGTCCGGCGGGGCGGCGCCGTCGGGCGACGACGGCCCGCTCAGCGTCGCCGAGGCGAGAGGGGCGACGATCGCCGTGGCGAGCACCGACATCACGCCGGCCGCCGCTATCCGTCCCCGCCTGCTTTTCGGCACCTGCCAGCGGTGCCTTCCTCCTGTGTTCTCACGAAAGACGCGCAAGGGTATTCCGTTTCCGTCCAGATGCGGCACGCGCATCGGCGAAGGTCTGGTGGCCGCACAGCACGGAGGGCCGGGGCCGATGAAACGGAAGTTATCAGTCCACTATGACCGGATCGGACCGGCGATTGCTGTACCGATCGGTATCCACGAAACATCCACGGGCGGCGGGAAACCCCCCGGAAACCTTGAACAAGCCATATCCCCACGCCCCCGGCACCTGCTCACCCCTCGAAGCGGTACCCCATACCCGGCTCGGTGATCAGGAAGCGGGGGTGGGAGGGGTCCGTCTCCAGTTTCCGGCGGAGCTGGGCCATGTAGACGCGCAGGTAGTTGGTCTTGTTGCCCCGGGTGATACCCCAGACCTCCTGGAGGAGGTACTTCTGGGTGACGAGGCGGCCGGGGTGGGTGACGAGGATCTCCAGGAGGTGCCACTCGGTCGGCGTAAGCCTCACGTCCCGGCCCCCGCGTACGACCTTCTTGGCGAGGAGGTCGATGGTGAAGGCGTCCGTCTCCACCCGGGTGGACTCGGGAGCCAGCGGCGTCTCCTCCGTACGGCGGACGGCGGCCCGCAGCCGGGCCAGCAACTCGTCCATGCTGAACGGCTTGATGACGTAGTCGTCCGCCCCCGCGTCCAGCGCCGCCACCTTGTCCTCCGAGGCCTGCCGGGCCGACAGGACCATGACCGGTACGCGGGTCCACAGGCGCAGCGCCCTGAGGACCTCGACGCCGTCCATGTCGGGCAGGCCGAGGTCCAGCAGGACGACGTCCGGCGGGCGGGCGGCGGCGAGGCGCAGGGCCGTCGTGCCGTCGGGGGCGGCGTCGACGTCGTAGCGCCGTGCCTGGAGGTTGATCACGAGGGCTCGGACGAGCTGCGGGTCGTCCTCGACCACCAGCACCCGCGTCATCTCAGTGCGCCTTCCTCACTGCCGGGCCACCAGTGCCTTGAGAGCGATGTTGAGTTGGAGGACGTTGACCCGGGGGTCGCCGATGAAGCCGAGGGTGCGGCCCTCGGTGTGGTCGTCGACCAGCTTCTCGACCGCCGCGAGCGGCAGGTGGTTGTTCAACGCCACTCGGTGGACCTGGAGTTCGGCGTACGCCGGGGAGATGTCCGGGTCGAGGCCCGAGCCGGAGGAGGTGACCGCGTCGGCGGGTACGTCCGACGGCTTCACCGTGTACCCCGGCACCGAGTTGTCCTTGACGACCTTCGCCTTCGCGTCGTCGACCTGCTTGAGCAGCGTCCCGCTGTCGGCAGACAGGTTCGTCGCGCCCGAAAGCAGCAGCTTGTAGCGGGTGTTGACGGAGTTCTCGCCGAGGCCGTTCGCGGGCCGCCCCTGGAAGTAGTCGAGGCTGTAGCCCTGTTGGCCGATGAGCGACGAACCCACCACTTTTCCTTGGGACTTGATCTCGGAGCCGTTGGCCTTGCCGCGGAAGGCGGCCTGGGCGATCCCCGTCACCACCAGCGGGTAGATCACACCGGTCACCAGGGTCAGCACGAGCAGCGCCCGCAGGGCTGCGACCAGCAACCTGGCTGTGTTGGTAAGGGAGTTGTTCATGGGAGTCAGCCGATCCCGGGGATGAGGGAGATGAGGAGGTCGATGAGTTTGATGCCGATGAACGGCGCGATCAGCCCGCCGAGTCCGTAGATCGTGAGGTTGCGGCGCAGCAACCTGTCGGCGCTGACGGGCCGGTAGCGCACGCCCTTCAGGGAGAGCGGCACGAGCGCGATGATGATCAGCGCGTTGAAGATGACGGCCGACAGGATCGCGGAGTTCGGCGAGGACAGGTCCATGATGTTGAGCTTGTCCAGGCCCGGGTAGACGGCCGCGAACAGCGCCGGGATGATCGCGAAGTACTTCGCGACGTCGTTGGCGATCGAGAACGTCGTCAACGCGCCCCGGGTGATGAGGAGTTGCTTGCCGATCTCGACGATCTCGATCAGCTTGGTCGGGTCGGAGTCGAGGTCGACCATGTTGCCGGCCTCTTTCGCGGCCGACGTACCGGTGTTCATCGCGACGCCGACGTCGGCCTGCGCGAGGGCGGGGGCGTCGTTGGTGCCGTCGCCGGTCATCGCGACCAGCTTGCCGCCCGCCTGCTCCCGTTTGATCAGCGCCATCTTGTCCTCGGGCGTGGCCTCGGCGAGGAAGTCGTCGACCCCGGCCTCCTCGGCGATCGCCTTGGCGGTCAGCGGGTTGTCGCCCGTGATCATCACCGTGCGGATGCCCATCCGGCGCAGTTCCTCGAACCGCTCCCGCATGCCGTCCTTGACGACGTCCTTGAGGTGGATGACGCCCAACACCCGGGCCCCGTCGGCGTCTTCGACGGCGACCAGCAGCGGGGTGCCGCCCGCCTGGGAGATCCGGTCGGTCAGCTCCTGGGCGTCGGCGGCGACTTCACCGCCCTGTTCGCGAACCCAGGCCACGACGGAGGCCGTTGCCCCCTTGCGGACCTTACGGCCGTCCAGGTCGACGCCCGACATCCGGGTCTGCGCGGTGAAGGCGATCCACTCGGCGTGGCTCAACTCCCCTTCGTGGCGCTCCCGCAGCCCGTACTTCTCCTTGGCGAGGACGACGATGGAGCGGCCCTCGGGGGTCTCGTCGGCCAGCGACGACAGCTGCGCGGCGTCGGCGACCTCGGCCTCGGTCGTACCGCGCACGGGCACGAACTCGGCCGCCCTGCGGTTGCCGTAGGTGATGGTGCCGGTCTTGTCGAGCAGCAGCGTCGAGACGTCCCCGGCGGCTTCAACTGCCCTGCCGGACATGGCGAGTACGTTGCGCTGCACGAGCCGGTCCATGCCGGCGATGCCGATCGCGGAGAGCAGCGCGCCGATCGTCGTCGGGATCAGGCAGACGAGGAGCGCGACCAGGACGACCATCGTCAGGTGGGTGCCCGCGTAGGTGGCGAACGGCGGGAGCGTGGCGCAGGCGAGCAGGAAGACGATGGTCAGCGAGGCGAGCAGGATGTTCAGCGCGATCTCGTTGGGCGTCTTCTGCCGGGCGGCGCCCTCGACGAGGTTGATCATCCGGTCGATGAACGTCTCGCCGGGCTTCGTCGTGATCTTGATGACGATGCGGTCGGAGAGGACCTTCGTCCCGCCCGTGACGGCGGAGCGGTCACCGCCCGACTCCCGTATGACGGGGGCCGATTCACCGGTGATCGCCGACTCGTCGACCGAGGCGACCCCTTCGACGACGTCGCCGTCACCGGGGATGACGTCACCCGCCTCGCAGACGACGAGATCCCCGATCTTCAGCTCCGTGCCCGGGACTTGGGTCCCGTCGACCTTGCGCGCGACCGTGTCGGTCTTGGCCTTGCGCAGCGTGTCGGCCTGCGCCTTGCCGCGTCCTTCGGCGACCGCCTCCGCGAGGTTGGCGAAGACGACGGTCAGCCACAGCCACACGCTGATCGTCCAACCGAACCAGTCCGTAGGGTCCTTGAAGGAGAAGACGGTCGTCAGCACCGACCCGATCCACACCACGAACATCACGGGCGACTTGACCATCACCCGCGGATCGAGCTTGCGGAACGCCTCCGGCAGCGACTTCAGCAACTGCTTCGGGTCGAACAGCCCTGCGCCCACCCGGTTCTGGGCGGAGTCCCGGCCGGCCGGCGCGTCCTGGTGCGGTGCGAGGGTGGGAGTGGACATCGCGTCCTCTTGGTCCTTCGTACGAGTCGTCATGACGCCAGCCCCTCCGCCAGCGGTCCCAGCGCCAGCGCCGGGAAGTAGGTCAGCCCCGTGATGATGAGGATCGCGCCGACCAACAGGCCGGTGAACAAGGGCTTTTCGGTGCGCAGCGTGCCCGCCGTCGCCGGTACGGGGCGCTGCTCGGCGAGCGAGCCGGCCAGCGCCAGCACGAACACCATCGGCAGGAACCGCCCAAGTGCCATGGCCAGCGCGGTCGTTGTGTTGTACCAGTCGGTGTTGGCGTTGAGTCCGGCGAACGCGGAGCCGTTGTTGTTCGCGGCCGACGTGAACGCGTACAGCACCTCGGAGAAGCCGTGCGCACCGGAGTTGAGCATCGAGTGCGGCGGCGTCGACATCGCCATCGACACGGCCGTGAACACCAGGACCAGCGCCGGGGTGACGAGGATGTAGCAGGCGGCGAGCTTGATCTCGCGGGCGCCGATCTTCTTGCCGAGGTACTCGGGCGTACGGCCGACCATCAGGCCGGCGATGAACACCGCGATGATCGCCATGATCAGCATGCCGTAGAGGCCGGAGCCGGTGCCGCCGGGCGCGATCTCGCCCAGCATCATGCCGAGCATCGCGATGCCGCCGCCGAGGCCGGTGAAGGACGAGTGGAAGGAGTCCACCGCGCCGGTCGAGGTGAGCGTCGTCGACACCGCGAAGAGGGACGATCCGCCGACCCCGAAGCGCACCTCCTTGCCCTCCAGCGCGCCGCCCGCCGCCTCCAACGCCGGTCCGTGGTGGGCGAATTCGGTCCACATCATCAGCGCGACGAAGCCGACCCAGATGGCGGCCATCGTCGCGAGGATCGCGTAGCCCTGCTTCACCGAGCCGACCATGACGCCGAACGTCCGGGTCAGCGAGAACGGGATGACGAGGATCAGGAAGATCTCGAAGAGGTTGGTGAACGGCGTCGGATTCTCAAAGGGGTGCGCCGAGTTGGCGTTGAAGTAGCCGCCGCCGTTGGTGCCGAGCTCCTTGATGGCCTCCTGCGAGGCGACCGCGCCGCCGTTCCACTGCTGGGAACCCCCCATGCTGTGCCCGTTGAAAAACTGACCGACTTCATGGATGCCGGAGAAGTTCTGGATCACGCCGCAGGCGACGAGGACGACGGCCGCGAGCGCCGCGCCGGGCAGCAGGATGCGGGTGACTCCACGCACCAAGTCGGCCCAGAAGTTGCCGAGTTCACCGGTCCGCGAGCGCGCGAACCCGCGGACGAGCGCAACCGCGACCGCGATGCCGACGGCCGCGGAGACGAAGTTCTGCACGGCGAGCCCGGCCGTCTGCACGACATGGCCCATGGTCTGTTCGCCGTAGTACGACTGCCAGTTGGTGTTCGTCACGAACGACACGGCCGTGTTGAACGACTGCGCCGGGTTCACCGAGTCGAAGTGCAGCGAGCCGGGCAGGATGCCCTGGAGGCGCTGGAGCAGGTACAGGAACAGCACGCCGACGGCCGAGAAGGCGAGCACCCCGCGCAGGTACGCGGGCCACGTCATCTCCGTGTCGGGGTTGGCGCCGATGCCCCGGTAGATCCACTTCTCGACGCGCAGGTGCCCGCCGCTGGAGTAGACCCGGGCCATGTAGTTGCCGAGGGGGACGTAGGCGAGCGCCAACGCGCCGATGAGTGCGAGGAGTTGCAGAACTCCCGCGAGTACGGGACCCATGGGATCTCAGAACCTCTCCGGGAAGATCAGGGCGAGGACGAGATAGCCCAGCAGGGCGACGGCCACGATCAGGCCGACGACGTTCTCGACGGTCACAGCTTCGCCACCCCCTTGGCGGCGAGAGCCACCAGCGCGAACACCGCGACCGTGGTGACGACGAAGGCCAGGTCGGCCATCGCGAGCTCCTGAGAAGGATCGAATGCATCCGCAAGCGGATCGGACGCATTCGAGGAAACCTCCCGGACCGGCGGTTTCCGACCCCTCTTGACGGGTCCCATACGGCGCCGGACGCCCCTTTGACGGGTCCCATACGGGGTAGCTCTCGCGGGGGACGTGCGGCATCCCCCGCGAGGGTTAACACCCCAGGTGTACGACCTGAGCCGTACGGTTCACGCCCGCGCGGCCCGCAGCAGCTCCGCCGCCTCCTCGGCGACCCCCGGCGACGCCAGCAGCAGCGGCGTGTCGTACGCGGGCAGCTCCGGCAGGGCCACGGCGCCGGCCTCGGTCGCGATCAGCAGGGCGGGCAGGCCGTCGATCGGGTGGAACTCGCCGATCGCGGCGGCGCTCGCGCGGCCCGCCGCGACCTGGACCAGGGAGAGGGCGGTGGAGCCCATCACGCGGACCGTGCAGTGCCGCTCGGCGAGCGCGGCGAGGAGGGCGTCGAGGCCGGTCCAGTGCCGGTGCGCGGCCCACTCGGTCATGAAGACGTGGCCCGTGAGGGTCGTGTGCGGGTCGGCCTTCAGAGGTACGCCGTTCAGGTGAGCGCCCCGGCCCTTGAGCGCGGTGAAGACCTCGCCCCGCCAGGGGTCGGCCACCACGCCGAGCAGCGGGCTGCCGTCGGGCGCGGCGAGGCCCAGGGAGAAGGAGCACCAGCCGATGCCGTGCGCGTAGTTCGTGGTGCCGTCGATGGGGTCGATCAGCCAGTGCGGCGCGTCGGGGACGCCGTCCGTGGTCCCGTACTCCTCGCCGACGATCCCGTACGACGGGAACGCGCGGGTGAGGACCTCGCGGACGTGTGCCTCCACCTCCTCGTCGCGGTCGGTGACGATGTCCGCCGGGCCGTCCTTCTGGCGTACCTCCTGAGGACGAGGCCGGCGGATCACCTCCGACGCCCAGTACGCCAGCTCCTGTGCGACCTCCATCGCCGCGTCGAGGTCCACCTCGTCACGCACAGCTCTTCACCACGCCTTCCACGTCGTTGCTGATGATCGCGTCCACGCCCCAGGAGATCAGTTCTTCCCGCCGGGCGGCGTCGTCCACCGTCCAGCAGCTCACCTTGATGCCCCGGGTATGCCATACCCGTACCTCTTCAGAGCTCAGGAACCGGTGCTCGGGGTTGTAGTACTGGGGGCGTACGGCGGTGAGGACCGGTTCGGCCGGGGGTTCGGCGCCGTACCAGCTGAGGAAGAGGGTGACGCGGTCGTCCCGGGCCCGGACGGCGGCCATCGCCTCGGCCGAGCCGCAGAACATGGCGCCGGTTCCGCCGGTCTCGGCGAGGGCGGCGACCGCGATCCCGGGGTCGCCGGTGTCGAGGAGCAGCGGCCGGTCGGCGGTCCCCAGCGCCTCGGCGAGGGTGGGGACCTCGGGGGCGAGGGCGCGCAGCTCGGACAGGGTGAGGTCGGCGACGCGCTCGGGGCGGTCCCAGAGGCGGCTGAGGTCGTCGTCGTGGTGCAGGACGAGGACGCCGTCGGCGGTACGTCTCAGGTCCACCTCGATCGCGCCGGGCCCGGCGGCGGAGGCGAGCCGGATCGCGGCGAGGGTGTTCTCGACGGCGCCTCGGGGGTCGCCCCGGTGGGCGACGGCGAGGGCGCTCACGCGGCGGCGCCCTGGGCGTCGTAGCTCTCGGGTGTGCCGTGCTTCCGGGCGTCGCTCCCCGGCACGTCACTCTCAGGTACGTCGCTCTCAGGTACGTCGTACGACAGAGCGCGCCCGGCCGAGACCCGTACCCGCTCCCCCACCCCGGGCGTACCCCCTGTGAGGTACGACCTGAGAGCTACCCCGCCGGTCTCCAGCCGCAGCACGACCTCCGTGAAGTGCCCCCTGGGAAGTACCCGGGTAACCACCGCCGGGCTGCCGTCCTCGGCTCCTATCCGGATCTCCTCCGGGCGGATACCGACCGTCTTCCCCGGCCCGGCGGGTCCCACCAGTTCGGCGCAGCGCAGGAGTTCCGTGCCGTCGGGGTGGCGCAGGACACCCTGGTCGGCGGTGACCTCGTCGAGCCGGTTGAGGCTGCCGACGAACTCCGCGGTGAAGAGGGTGGCCGGCGTGCGGTAGAGGTCGTCGGGTGCGGCGTACTGCTCGATGCGGCCCGCGTTCATGACGGCGATGCGGTCGGCGACGCTGAGGGCCTCGTCCTGGTCGTGGGTGACGAACAGGGTGGTGATGCCCAGGCGTTGCTGGATGTCGCGGATCTCCTCGCGGACACGTTCGCGGAGCTTGGCGTCCAGGTTGGACAACGGCTCGTCCAGCAGCAGGAGTTGGGGCTGGAGTGCCAACGCCCTTGCCAGGGCGGTGCGTTGCTGTTCGCCGCCTGAGATGCGGGCCGGATAGCTGTCGGCGTGGTGGGTGAGGCCGACCAGGTCGAGGGCCTCGGTGACGCGCCGTCTCGCCTCGTCCTTGGGGACCTTGTGCATCTTGAGGCCGAAGCCGACGTTGCCCGCGACGGTCATGTGCGGCCAGAGGGCGTAGTTCTGGAACACCATGGCGGTGGGCCGCCGTTCGGGCGGGACGGCCGCGTAGTCGGTGCCGCCGATCTCGACCCGGCCGGAGTCGGGGGTCAGAAATCCCGCCGCCATGCGGAGAGTTGTGGTCTTCCCGCAGCCCGAGGGGCCGAGCAGGCAGACCATCTCGCCGGGTTCCACGCGCAGTTCGAGGCCGTCGACGATCGTCCGGCCGCCGAGCGTCTTGCTGAGTCCGGCCAGAACCAGCCCTGAATTCATCGCAGTTGGAACCCTTCGGCGAGATGGCCGCCCATGATGTGCCGGCGTACGCCGAACAGCAGGACCACGGACGGGATGGACAGCAGGAGCGAGAAGACGGCCGCGACGCCCTCGGGGTAGTTGGTGACCATGCTGTACATGGCGGTCGGCATGGTCAGGTAGACCGGTGCGCCGACGAGCAGCGTGCCCTGGGCCTCGTCGAACGCGGCGAGGAAGGAGAGGATCACCGCGACGAGGATGCCGGGGCGGGCGATCGGCAGGGTCACGCGCCAGAACACGGTCAGCGGACCGGCTCCCGCGTCACGCGCGGCCTCCTCCAGGCTGCGCGGCACCGAGGAGAACGCGGCAGCGGGCAGCCACGTCATGAAGACGACGGTGCCGAGGAGTTGGACGATGACGACGCCCCAGAACGTCGTCATCAGGTTGAGCGTGTAGAAGAGCGACGCCATCGCGACGTACAGGCCGATCTTCGGGAAGGCGTTCACCGAGAACAGCGCGACGAGGAAGAAGCGGCGGCCGGGGAAGTCGAACCGGGAGAACGCGTACGCGGCGGGCAGGCAGACGACCGCCGACAGCAGGGTGGCGACCGGCGCGAAGACGAAGCTCCAGCGCACGGCGGCGACCAGGTCGGGGTTGTCGGCGACGGCCCGCCACCAGCGCAGCGTCCACTCCTGCGGGAGGAGTCCGGGATAGCGCCAGGTGCCGGCGAACGCGTGCGGGAAGAGCCACAGCAGCGGGCCGAGGACGAAGAGGGCGAGGAGCCCGACTCCCAGGCCGGTGAGGGTCTTTCGGAGGATGCGTACGGTCATCGGGCCGCCGCCTTCCTGGCCTCGCGGACGTTGGCCCGGACGTACGCCACCCCTACCAGCGAGGCCAGCGCGAACACGACGACGGCCATCACCAGGGACTGCTGGGGCTGGTTGTAGGACTGGAAGGTGTTCGCGAGCTGCACCCCGAGCATCGTCGGCGCCGTAGGACCTACGAGGTAGGGGACGGTGTAGCTCCCGAGTACGGAGATGGTGGTGAACGCGGCGGTGATGACGGCCGGTACGCCCGCCATCGGCAGGAGCACCCGGAGTATTACCTGGGTACGACCCGCCCCCGCGTCCCGGGCCGCCTCGATCAGGGCGTCCGGTACGGCGGCCAGCCCCGAGGACAGCACGAGGACCGCGAAGGGCAGGTTGGTCCACACCTGGCCGATCACCACGCCCCAGATCGTGTAGCTGAGGCGGGGTGCGTGGCTCCAGCCCAGCGCGTGCGCAAGGGTGGTGAAGGCGCCGTCGCCCGCGTAGAAGGTGAGGATCGCGTACGAGCCGATCACCGCGGGCAGGAACAGCGGGGTGATCGCGAGGGCGCTGACGATCTTCGCGGTGCGTCCGCCGGTGAGGCGCGCGTACAGGGCGACGGTCAGCGCGAGCGCGAACACGGCGACGACGCTCAGGAGGGTGACCTCGACCGTGACCGTCAGGCTGCGCAGGAAGGCGTCGCCGGTCAGGACCTCGCGGTAGGCGCCGAGGGTGCCCCACCAGTGGTCGGCGGCGTGCTGGTGCAGGCCGATCGCGGCGATGACGGAGTTGAGGCCGCCGAAGTGGCCGAGCGTGTACAGCACGCCGGAGACGACCGGGATACCGACGAAGAAGGCGACCAGGAGGAGCGGCGGGAGCACCAACAGGCCGCCGGGGCGGGGGCGTTGGCGTCGTACGCCGCTCGCCGGCCGGGTTGTCGCGCCGGCCGGGCCGGGGCCCGGGGTGCGACGTCCCGCGCCCCGACCCCGTACGCGTTCGGTGGAACTCACTGGCCGGGGACCTTCTGCTGCCACAGGTTGTTCATGTCGTTGCCGGTCTTGCCGGAGTAGCCGGGGCGCAGCTTGGTGACGTCGACTCCCGTGAAACGGGCGGCAGTTGCCTTCGGGAGTTCGGCCAGCGGGATCACCGGGTAGGCGGCGAGGTTCTTGACGATCGCGTCCTGCTGGGCCGCTTCCAGGAAGAAGTCGGCGAGTTTCAGCGCGGCCTTCTGCTTGGTGCCGCCCTTGGGGATGCCGATGTAGGAGGCGCCGCCGGTGAAGGTCGGCGAGGAGATCTGGGTGAACTTCACGGTCGGGTCGAGCGTGTGGTTCTGGACCGCGGAGAGGTACATGTCGGACCAGACCGGCGCGATGGAGATCTGCCCCTTGGCGAGGAGGTCGAGGACGGCCTGGTTGCCGTTGGGGTAGACCCCCTTACCGTAGACGTACCCGTTTAGACCCTTGAGGTCGGTGAACCCGGCGTCCCACTTGGACTCCAGCGAGGCGTCGTACCCCGTCTGGAAGGTCTTCAGGGTCGCCGCGTCGAGGTGCCGGTCGAGGGTCGTCTCTACGAACGAGCCGCCGGAACCGCCGGTGGAGGGGCTGTTGTAGGCGAACTTGCCGGGGTTGGCCTTGATCCAGGCCACCAGGTCGTCGTACGTCTTCGGCGGGGTCTTCACCTTGGTGGCGTCATACGCGAGGACTACGGAGGAGCCCCGGTAGGGAACGGCCGCGTTGTCCACCGGACCGAGGAGTGAGGGGTCCACCTTCTTCAGGTTCGGCACATTCGCCGACGACACCGTTGTCAACAGGCCCGCCGCCGCCGCGTCCGGCGTGATCGAGGACTCGATGACGTCGTACCCGGCGTCGCGCTTCGTCTTCGCGGCGGCCTGGAGCTTCGCGAGCGTCGCGGCGTCGGCGACACCGTGCGCCGAATAGACGACCTTGACCTGGTAGCCGGGGTTCGCCTTCTCGAAGGCCGGGACGACGATGTCCTGCCACAGCTTCTGGATGTTCGTGTCCCCGCCGACGTACGCGGTGAGGTGGCGGTCCGAGCCGCCGCTCGCCGAGGCCGACGAACACGCCGAGGCGGCGAGGGCGAGCCCCCCGGCACACAGCACGGCGACCGCCGTACGCACGGAACGGGCGGACACTGCGGTCCGGACGGGAATCCGGTGGGACATGGTGAGGCTCCGGCCAATCGATACGGAAGGGGGTGTTCCGCACGATAAGCACCACACCCGACCGGGCACAGGAACCTCCGGGTGAACCCGGAGTGACGCCTGGAGAGCCATTCCCTGTCACCTTACGCCCCATTTGCACCGCTCTTACCTGGGGCCTTCAAGCGGCCGTCATCAGGCGCCTTGGGGATGCAGGAGCCGCGCCAGCAGGTCGTCCAGGGTGACCAGCCCGGTGAGCCGGCCCTGTTCGTCCCGTACGACCGCCAACGTGGCCCGGCGGCGCCGGAGTTGCTCGATCGCCTCGGCAACGGTGTTCTCCGGAGCCAGTTCGGGGACCGGGCGGGACAGCTCCCGGGCGGTGGTGGAGCGGTGCCGGGAGCGGGCGACGAGGGCGTCGCGCGCGTGCACCGAGCCGACGACCGTGTCGCCGTCGCGGACCAGCAGGCGGCTGCGGTCGTGGGCGGTGGTGAGCGCGAGGATCGCCTCGACGTCCGCGTCGGCCGGGACCGACGTGATCTCGGCGGCGGGCACCTGGAGTTCGGCGACCGGCAGCTGAGGCTCCGTCAGAGAGTTGGTGATCAGCTCGGAGTCGTCCTTGCTGATCAGCCCGAGCCGCTCCGACTCCTCGACGAGGTGGGCGAGTTGCTCCCGGTTGTGGACGGACGCCAGCTCGTCGCGCGGGGTGACCCGGCAGAGCCGGACCAGTGCGTTGCTCAGCGCGTTCAGGACGCGGATGACCGGCCGGACGGCCTTCACGACGCCCCGGAACATCGGGGACAGCAGCATCGCCGAGCGCTCGGGATGCGCGATCGCCCAGGATTTCGGGGCCATTTCACCGACGACCATGTGCAGGAAGACAACCACGATCATCGCGACAGCGAAGGCGATGCCGTAGCTGAGCGCGCTCGGCAGACCCAAGTCGTGCAGGAGCGGGTCGAGTTCGTGGGAGATCGCCGGTTTGGACACCGAGCCGAGCCCCAACGTGCAGACGGTGATGCCGAGTTGGGCGCCCGCCAGCATCAACGACAGTTCCCGCATGCCCGCGAGGGCCGCGCCGGCGCCGCGCTGCCCTTCGGCCGCCGCCTTCTCCATGCGGTGCCGTTTGGCCGCCACGAGCGCGAACTCGGCGGCGACGAAGAACCCGCTGCCGACCAGCAGCAAAAGGGTCACGAAGAGTGCCATCGGGAAGCTCATGACGACCGCACCTCCAGGCGGACCCGCTCCGGCACGTGCCGGTCGAGCGTACGGACGTCGATCGTGGCCGAACTCCCATCCGTAAGAGGGATGTTCAGGCTGTCCCCGACCGTCGGGAAGCGGCCCAGCCGGTCGACGATCAGGCCCGCGACGGTGTCGTAGTCCTCCTCCTCGGGGAGGACCACGCCGGTGGCCTCGGCGACCTCGTCGAGACGGCGGCCCGCGTCGACGAGCCAGCCGTCGCCGTCCGCGACGGCGATCTCGGTGATGCGGTCGCTCTCGTCGGCGATGTCCCCGACCAGTTCCTCGGCGATGTCCTCGTAGGTGACGATGCCGGCGACGCCGCCGTGCTCGTCGAGGACGACCGCGAACTCGTCGTCTCCGGTGCGCATGTGGTCAACGGCGTCGGGCAACGGGAGCGTGTCGGGCAGCAGCAGGGGGCGGCGGGCCGCGGCTCCGGCCGCCGTGACCGCCAGCCGATCGGCGGGCAGCGCCATCAACTCCCGTACGCCCAGCACCCCCGCGACGTCGTCGGGGTGGTCGCCGAGGACCGGATAGTTCGAGTGGCCGTGTTTCGCGATGAGTTCGACGGCCTCGGCCGCCGTCGCGTCCTTGCGGACGAAGACGGCGTCGGCGCGCGGCACCATCACCTCGTCGAGCGTCCGCTCGGAGAACTCCAGCGCGTGGTCGAGGAGTTGGGCGGTCGCGGTGGGCAACTCGCCCTGTTCCCTGGACTCTCCGATGAGATGGCCCAGCTCCTCCAGCGTCGCACCGTGGTGCAGCTCCTCGACCGGCTCGATACCGGCCTTGCGCAGCAGCCGGTTCGCGGCGCCGTCGAAGACGTGCACCACCGGACCGACGACCTTCAGGTACGTCAGGGTCGAGCCGGCCAGCGCCTTCGCGAGCCGCTCGGGTACGGCGATGGCGAGGTTCTTCGGCGCCAGCTCGCCGATGACCATCTGGACGACGGTCGCGAGCACGAAGGCGAGGACGACCGAGATCCCGCCGACCGCGCCCTCGGGGACGCCGACGTCGGTGAGGAGCGGTTTCAGCAGCGCGGAGACGGAGGGTTCCGCGATGAACCCGACCACCAGACCGGTGACCGTGATGCCGAGCTGGGCGCCGGAGAGCATGAAGGAGAGGCGTTCCAGCACCTTCAGCGCCCGGGTGGCTCTCCGGTCCCCCTTCTCGGCCTCCCTCGCGAGAGCCAGCCGGTCGGCGGAGACGTACGCGAACTCCTGGGCGACGAAGTACCCGGTCCCCAGCGTGAGGACCAGCACGGCCAGCAGGCCGAGCCAGGCTTCCACGGCGCTCATCGGACACCACCCCGCCGGGCGCCGTGGTCTGTGAGACCCGTAGTACTCAGGTATGAGCGGGATGGTCCGGGACTGTGTCCCGGGGAGTCCGTCGATCTGGCGGACACGCGTTCACTCCTTGATCGAAGAAACGTTCACTCCGAACGTTCACCATGGCAACGATTGTGGCCGAGACCCGGTTCCCGCGCCCGGCGGAAGACCGGCCCCACCTGTGTGCACAGCAACGCACAGCAACCGTTTTCAGCCGTTCCCGGCTCACGGGCGCGAAGCCTCTGCCCCGTCCCGTACCACCGACCCTATGCTGCTTCTACTTGAATGTAGAAGGCTCACGCGTGAAGAACCTCGCGCGTACCGGCCCGTGATGAAGGAGTGGACGCCACGATGGTGTTCAAGCGACTGCTCGGCTCGCTCGGCGTGGGCGGCCCCACGGTCGACACGGTCCTCGACCCGGCCCCCGTCCGCCCCGGCGGCGCCCTGTCCGGTCAGGTCCACCTCAAGGGCGGCAGCGCCGGCTTCGACATCGAGCACCTCACGCTCGAACTCGTCGCCCGGGTGGAGGTCGAGCACGAGGAGGGTGAGAGCGACGGCGTCGCCGTCTTCGACCGGACCGTCGTCGGCGGCGGCTTCCGGCTCACCGAGGGCGAGACCCGCAGCATCCCCTTCACCCTGACGCTCCCCTGGGAGACCCCGGTCACCGAGCTGTACGGTCAGCCTCTTGGCGTAGTACTCGGGGTGCGTACGGAGCTGGCGGTCGCCGGCGCCAAGGACAAGGGCGACCTCGACCAGCTCACCGTCACGCCGCTGCCCGCGCAGGAGGCGGTCCTTGAGGCGTTCGGCCAACTCGGCTTCGGTTTCCGCTCCGCCGACCTGGAGTACGGCCGGATCGCCGGGACCGGTCAGCAGCTCCCCTTCTACCAGGAGATCGAGATCACCCCGTCGCCCCAGTACGCGGGCGTCTTCAACGAGATCGAGGTGACCTTCCTGGCCGGCCCCTCCGGGGTGGAGGTAGTACTTGAGGCCGACAAACGTGCGGGGTACTCCTCCTCGGACACGCTGAGCCGCCACGTCGTCGGTCACCAGGACGTCCGCGACTGGAACGCCGAGGTCGAGGGGTGGGTACGGCAGCTCGCGGAGCACCGGGGGTCGTACGGGTACGGGGGTACGGGGTACGCCGGACCGGGGGTACCCGGGAGCTACGGGGAGCAGGCGTCGTACGGGGCGTACGGCGAGCCCGGCAAGCACGACCCGTACGGCCACGGCGGCGCCGTCGGCCACGAGGAGCACCGGCGTTCGGGGCCGGGTGTGGGGACGGCTATCGCGGCCGGGGCCGCCGGGCTCGCGGTCGGTGTCGTCGGCGGGATGGTCGCGGCGGAGGTCGTGGACGAGGTCGGCGACTTCTTCGAGGGCGACGACGAAGAGGGCGAGGACTGACGTGTTCGGGCTCAGTGAGCTGGCGGTCATTCTGATCGTCGTCATAGCCGTGCTGGCCGCGAAGAAGCTGCCGGACCTGGCGCGGTCGGCGGGGAAGTCGGCGCGGATCCTCAAGGCGGAGGCGCGGGCGGCGGAGGAGGAGGGGAACGAGGTGACCGAGGCGGGCGAGGGTACGCCTCGGGTCGTCCGGGGGGAGACGGTGAAGCGGGGTGAGGTGCCGCCGGATCAGCGGGCGGCGTCCTGAGGTAGTACCCGTGTAGTACTCAGGTCTCCCGGCGGGTCAGTCGTCCCCGTGGTGGCGGCGGATCCTGGACGCGACCTCGTTCTGTTCCGTCTCCCACCAGGGGCGTACCCGGTCTGCCTCTTCGGAGTGACTGGAGTGACCGGGGTGACCGGGCCGACCGGGGTGATCCGCGCGGGCGGGCTGACCGGCGCGGCCGGTGTCACCGGCGTCGGCGGCGCGGGCGGTGGTGTGGGAGCGGGCGGCGCGGGCCGCCTGTTCCTCGTCGAGGCGGCGGTCGAGTGCCGCCGCCTGGACGCGTTCCGTGCGCGCCCACTGCACGAGGATCGCCAACAGGAAGGGCAGCGCGACGAGTTCGGCGATGCTCAGCATGACGCCGCCGCCGAGCTGCTGGTCGTACCGGACGCTCGGCGCCCAGCCGGGGTGGTGGTGCAGGTACCAGGCGCCCGCGATGAGCGAGCCGTGCGTCATGACGACGAGGCCGGGCACGGCGTCGATGATGCCGTCGAGGAAGACCAGCGCGGCGCGCACGGGGTGGGTGCACCAGGCCGGGAGCGTCTCCTCCTTGGTGAGGACGGGTACGACGAACAGGCATCCGGCGGCGAGCAGGTTGAGGTACATCAGCTCGTGGAGCCAGCCGTCGCGCAGGGCCGTCGAGAAGTACGGCGTGAAGTAGACGGTCAGCTCGGTGAGCAGGACGAGGGCGGTACTGACGAGCGGGAACGTCAGCGCCCGTACGACCCGGCCGGTCATCGCCCGCCGGACCCGGCTCGCAGCCCGCTCCGGGAGCGCCTCGACCGCGAGCCGTAGCGGGTCGCCGAGCGCGAGGCCGAGCGGGGCGACGAGGTCCAGCAGGATGTTCTGGACGGCGGCGGGCCAGAACAGGACGTGGTCGTACACGGCTAGTCCCGACATCGTCGCGACGAGCAGCGTGCCGAGGCCGAGGACGGCGAAGGTGAGCGTCCGTACGACCGGCCAGCGTCCCCGCAGCCGCACCACACCCCAGGCGTACGCCCCGCCCAGCGCGGCGATGAGCAGCAGCGCCGGGACGTCGAGCTGCCAGGCGGTGAGGAAGTGGCCGGGGGTCGCGGCGGGCAGGGCGCTCATCAGGGTCGTACCTCTCAGGTATTGCTCCGGGGCAAAACGGTAGTACTACCTCTCAGGTATGACGGACGCGGGAGGGAAGCCGACGACCTGCCCTTGACCTCGACTTTGCTTGAGGTCCAAGGATGGGCGGCATGGACACGAACACGACAGACACCGAAGCGGCCGACGTCGCGGCGATCGAGAAGGTCGTCGCCGAAGTCGAGCGGACCCAGCGCGCCAAGGACGTAGAGGGGTTTCTCTCGCTGTTCCACCCCGAGGCGCTCTGGACGACCGGGCACGGCAAGGTGCTCGTCGGGCTCGACGCGATCGCCGAGTTCACGCGGGCCGTGCTGCCTGCCGCGAGCTGGGACGGGGAGGTCGCTTACGAGCCGGTGCGCATCCAGTTCCTGCGGCCCGATGTGGCGGCGGTCAAGGTGCGCCAGGTGTACCGGTCGGCGGAAGGGGTGGGCTCCGAGGGCGCCCCGCTCTACGTGATGAGCAGGCGGGGCGACGGGGTGTGGCTGCTGCACGCGTGCCAGAACACGGAGGTGAAGGCCGGGTAGCCGGCCGGGCCGCTCAGTGGCCGCCCTGCGGCTCGAAGCAACCGCCTTCCAGGTAGGGGCCGTTGGTCGACACCTGGTAGTTGGTCTTCTGGACGAACGCGGTGACGCAGGCGTCGTCGTGGACGCGGAGGCCGACGCGGGCGCCCTCGGGGGTGACGTAACCGCCGTTCTCGTACCGGGAGTCCATCGGCTTCACCTGGAGCGTGCCGCCCAGGGACTGGCCCTTCGCGTCGAAGTGCTCTTCCTTGTAGCCGAGTTGGAGCATCGCGGTGCGGACCGTCGCGGGGTCCCACTTCTTCTGCTGCCAGAGGCGCTTGAGGACGGGTTCGATGCGGGCGGCCTCGCGCTGGGCGTCGGCGGCGCTCGCGGGGGACATCTCGGCGGGGATGCGGAAGCCGTTGTTCTCGCGGTAGTGGGGGGCTCCGTCGCCGGCGCCGGGTTCCACGTAGGCGGGCATGGGTGGGGATGCCTCCTGACGGTTCGCCAGTCAAGAGCCGCGGAATAACGGCTCGTGCTCATGAGGCTAGGGGCGCAGGTGAGTTGGTCGCAACCAGTTCAGTCGCATACATGCTGATGGATAGTTGTTCGATTGACGGCATGCTCTACATTGGGTTGCGAACGAGAGGGGGCAACGATGCCTAGTGG
>NZ_LIRL01001199.1 GCF_001419795.1 Streptomyces niveiscabiei | reverse complement strand
CCCCAACACCCCCGGCCCCGCCCAGCCGTCGCCCCGGATACCGCTGCCGCGCGCCGCCGCCGAGGACGACGAGGCGTACCCCGCCGTACGACAGGAAGGCGGGGCCGTCCCCGCACCGCCGACACCCCCTCTGGAGCACCCGGTGCTCAAGTCACTGCTCGGCGCGTGGGCGCTGGCGGCGTGCTCCGCGGAGGAGTCCGAGGCCGTCGAGGAACACCTCGGCGGGTGCGGGGCCTGCGCGGACGAGGCGCGCCGGCTGCGCGAGGCCGTCGGGCTGCTCCAGCGGCCCGAGCCGCTCGACCTCGACCCCGGGCTGCGTACGCGGGTCCTCGCGAGCTGCCTCGAACGGCGTCCGCCGCGCATCCCCGTGCCGGAGTGGGCCCTGTCGTACGACGCGGAGGCCGCCCGGCTCGACGCGCTGCTCCAGGACTTCGGGGACTCCGAGTGGCACGCGCCCGTACGGCTGCGGTGGTTCGCCGGAGAGCGGCAGGAGAGCCGGCGCACCACCGTCGCCGGGGTCATCGCGCACCTCCACGCGGTCGACGGGCTCGTCGCCGTCGCGCTCGGGCTCGACGATCCGCTGCGCGGCGGGCCGGGCGAGGTGGGGTGCGGGCCCGTCGCCCGGACCGAGTACTCCTGGCGCAACTCCCGGTTCCCCCACACCCGTACCGTGCGCGCGCCCTGGCGGGCCCAGGCCCACGACATCGTGCGGACCGCGTCCTTCACGGGCGGCTCCGCCGGGGGGCTCGGGGTGTCCTACGGCGACTTCGAGCTGCCCCTGCGGGACGCGCTGCTCGACCGGGCCTTCGAGTGCTGGGTCCACGCGGACGACATCGCGCAGGCCGTGGACTATCCGTACGATCCGCCCGCGCCGCGTCATCTGCGCGCGATGATCGAGCTGGCCGCGCGGATGCTGCCCACCGCGCTGGCGGAGCGGCGACGTGCCGGGCTCGCGTCGCCCGGGCGTACCCGTCACCTCGTCCCCGCCGGGCACCCCGGTCGCAGCCTTCGGCTGGAGATCGAGGGGCTCGGTGGGGGTGAGTGGTTCATCCCGCTCGACTCGCCCGCGGCCGTCGGGTCCGCCGAGTACGAGGTCGCGCACATCGCGTTGGACGGGGTCGAGTTCTGCCAGCTCGCCGCCGGGCACATCACGCCGGAGGACGCGGCTGCGGGGCAGGTCGGGGACCGGGAGGCGATCAGGGACGTGCTGTTCGCTGCGGCGGCGTTGAGCCGGATGTAGGGGGT
>NZ_LIRL01001198.1 GCF_001419795.1 Streptomyces niveiscabiei | reverse complement strand
CGCGAGGAGCGCGGCGCGGCCGGTGAGTGCCATCAGCGGGGGACGGGGACGTGGGCGAGGACAGAAGTGATGACGGAGTCGGCGGTGACGCCCTCCATCTCGGCCTCGGGGCGGAGCTGGACGCGGTGCCTGAGCGTGGGCAGGGCGAGGGCCTTCACGTCGTCCGGGATGACGTAGTCGCGGCCCGTGAGCCATGCCCACGCGCGGGAGGCCGCCAGCAGAGCGGTCGCCCCGCGCGGGGAGACGCCGAGGGTCAGCGACGGGGACTCGCGGGTGGCGCGGCAGATGTCGACGACGTACGCGGTGATCTCGGGGGAGACGGCGGTCTTCGCGACGGCCGCGCGGGCGGCTTCGAGGTCGGCGGCGGCGGCCACGGGGCGTACGCCGGCGGCGCGCAGGTCGCGGGGGTCGAAGCCTTCGGCGTGGCGGGTGAGGACGTCGATCTCGTCCTGGCGGGAGGGCAGGGGGATCGTCAGTTTGAGGAGGAAGCGGTCGAGTTGGGCCTCGGGGAGGGGGTACGTGCCCTCGTACTCGACGGGGTTCTGGGTCGCGGCGACCAGGAACGGGTCGGGGAGCGGGCGCGGAGTGCCGTCGACGGTGACCTGGCGCTCCTCCATGGCCTCCAGGAGGGACGACTGGGTCTTCGGCGGGGTGCGGTTGATCTCGTCGGCGAGGAGGAGGTTGGTGAAGACCGGGCCGGGCTGGAAGGAGAACTCGGCGCTGCGGGTGTCGTAGACGAGGGAGCCCGTCACGTCGCTCGGCATGAGGTCGGGGGTGAACTGGACGCGCTTGGTGTCGAGGTCGAGGGCGGCGGCCAGGGCGCGGACCAGGAGGGTCTTGGCGACGCCGGGGACGCCTTCGAGCAGGACGTGGCCCCGGCACAGGAGGGCGACGACGACGCCCGTGACGGCGGGGTCCTGGCCGACCACGGCCTTGGCGATCTCGGCGCGCAGGGCCTCCAGGGAGGCGCGGGCGGCGCTCGGATCGCCGGTGTTCCCGGCGTTGTCAGTGGTCGGGTCCATCATGGACGGCGTACCTCACTTTCGAGGGCGTCGAGTCGGTCGGCGAGGGCGGTCAGGGCCGCGTCGTCGCCTGGCGGGGGGCCGAAGAGGAGCGTGTGCAGGGGCTGTCCGTCGGCGCCGAGGCGGTCGGACAGGGCGGGGATCAGGGTTTCGGGCGTGTGGGCCAGGGCGGCGGGGACGCCGAGGAGAGGGGCGAGGCGGATGCGGGTGGCGGAGCGCAGGGCGTCGGCGGCGCGGTCGCGGGCGTCGGCCCTGCGGTAGAGGCGGGCGCGGCCTTCGACGGTCTCGGAGGCGCGGATCGCGACCGGGAGGCGTTCGGGGACGAGCGGGCCGAAGCGGCGGGCCCGCCACAGGGCGGCGAGCGCGGCGGCGACGAAGAGTTGCAGGGTGCCCCACAGCCAGCCGGAGGGGAGCAGGTCGAAGAGGCTCTTCTCCTCCTGCGGGCCGGTGGTGGAGTCGGAGAGCGAGGGGAGGTACCAGACCAGATGCGGGCGGGAGCCGAGGAGTTGGAGGGCGAGGGAGGCGTTGCCCTGCTCGTCGAGGCGGTCGTTGAGGAGGATGTCGGGGGCGCCGAGGACGATCGTGTCGCCGTCCCCGGAGTCGGCGGGGACGCGCAGGAGGGTGGCGAGGCGGCGGCTCGGGTAGCACTCGTCGATGCCCTGGCGGGTGACGGTGTAGCGGTGGCCGCCGGTGTCGGCGGCGCCCGCGCGGCGAGCCTCGGGGAGCGCGCAGCCGGGGTCGAGGGTGGTGTCGCGGCTGGTCGCCGGGTCGGCGACGACCCCGGGGGCGAGGGTCTGGACGGACCAACTGCCCGGGGCGACGAGGACGGTTCGGCCGCCGGAGCCGGCGGTCGTGGCGCGCAGGTCGCTCTGCTGGCGTTCGGTCAGCAGGTCGGGGACGGTGACCAGGAGGGTGCTGTCGGGGCCTGCCGCCGAGCGCGCGTCGGCCAGCGTGGTCACCACGCGCGTGGTGACGCCCCGGTCGGCGAGGAGTTCGGCGATCGCGCGGCTGCCGTAGGGGTCGGCGGAGCGCGGGTCGAGTTCGCCGTGGTGGGTGTCGGACTGGAGCGCGGCGACGGTGACGCCCGCGACGAGGAGGAGGGCGACGGCGAGGGCGACGCCCCGCGCGCGGGTCCACAGGTGGCGGGCGGTGGGGGAGGCCGAGGTGGTCATCGGGCGGCCCCCTGGCGGTCCGTGAGCCGGGGCTTCGTACGGTCGATGGTCTCGTCGAGGCTCGCGATGCGCCGGTACGCCTGTTCGCTCGCGGACCGGCCGCCGTACGTGACGTCGTCGAAGGCGCGGGCCGCCGCGTGCAGGGCGTCGGTGTGGTCGGGGAGGGCGCGGGCGGCTTCGGCGGCGGCCTCGTCGGCGGTGCGGCCGGGGCGGGCGTCGAGGAGGGCGCGCTCCTCCAGGGCGCGGACGATGGCGCGCATCCGCTCCTGGACGGCCGGGTTCCAGTGGCCGTGGGCGGCGTGCTCCTCGGCGGCGGCGCGGTGGTCGGCGGCGCTGCGCGCGCGGGTGCCGAAGAGGGCGTCGGACGGGGAGGCGGGCGTACGGCGGGGGGTGCCCAGGCGCCACCAGAGGGCGGCGACGACGGCGAGGACGGCCAGGGCGATGACGGCGAGGCCGAGCGGGCCGCCCGGGGTGGCGCCGGCCGCCGTGTCGAAGAGGTCGCCCAGCCACTTCCAGAGGGCGTCCAGGGCGCGCTGGACGAGGTTGGGGTCGTTCTCGTGGTACAGCCGCCTGGACAGTTCGCGGCGGGCCGCCTCCCGCGCGGGATCGCGGGGTGTGGTCAGCGGCGGTGTG
The DNA here is from genome assembly GCF_001419795.1 of Streptomyces niveiscabiei. Classification (GTDB taxonomy): domain Bacteria; phylum Actinomycetota; class Actinomycetes; order Streptomycetales; family Streptomycetaceae; genus Streptomyces; species Streptomyces niveiscabiei. The sequence goes on along the minus strand of NZ_LIRL01001198.1, from coordinate 1,166 downwards.
TCGTCCGAGGCCGCCGACCACAGGGCTCCGATCGTTCCCCCCGTCCCGTGCACGCCGTCAGCTCCCGGGGGTGGTGCCGGTGGTGCCGTAGTCCTGGAGGCCGGCGGCGCGGGCGAGTTCGAGGTCGAGGGCCTCGCGCCGGATGCGCTGGTCGACGTACAGGAGGACGGAGACGCCCGCGGTGATCGGGAACGTGATCATGTAGCCGATGACGGCGCCGATGCCGCTGATGATCAGGTACGTCCAGCCGTAGGAGACGGCGGGGTCGGTGACGAAGCCGTTCAGGCCGCCGTCCCCGAGGGCGGCGCCGATCAGGGCGAACGGGACGACGACGATCATCGCGAGGATGTTGGAGATGATCGTGCCGAGCAGCTGGATGCCGAAGACCCGCCACCAGGAGCCGCGCACCAGCTTGACGGAGCGGCCCAGCGCCTTCCTGATGCCCTGTTTCTCCAGCATCAGCGCGGGCGGCGCGAGCGAGAAGCGGACGCCGATCCAGATGGCGACGGCGAGCCCGGCGAAGACGCCGATGAGCGCCAGGGCGACGCCCGCCGCCGTGGCGCCGCCCGCGGCGGCCACCAGGATGCCGGGCAGGGCGCCGACGACCATCGTGCCGACCACGAGGACCAGCATCAGCAGGATCAGCGCGAACAGGCGCGGCAGGCGCGGGAGGGCGTCCCGCCAGGCCTCGCCGGGCGAGACGGCCTTGCCGAGGATCGCGCGGCTGACGACGGTGGTGAGCAGGGCGGTCGCGATGATCGTGCCGATCAGGGAGACCCCGTAGACGACCGTCGAGGCGGTCATCGAGTCGCCCAGGGCGCGGCTGACCTCGTCGAAGCTGGCGTTCGGGTCGCCGATGGCGTCCGTGCTCGCGTCGTCCAGGAGCAGGCCCTGGACGAGGACGGTGATGATCTCCACGACGACGGCGACGGCCAGGGAGATGCCGAGGACCGTGCGCCAGTACGTGCGCATGGTGGAGACCGCGCCGTCGAGGATCTCGCCCACGCCCAGGGGGCGCAGCGGGATGATGCCGGGCTTCGCGGCGGGCGGCGGGCCTCCCCAGCCGGTGCCCCAGCCGCCGGGGGCACCGTAGCCGCCGCCGGGGTGGGTCGTCGGGGCGTTCCAGCCCGTGGGGGCGCCCGGGCCCGGTGGGGGCGGGGGGGGGG
>NZ_LIRL01001197.1 GCF_001419795.1 Streptomyces niveiscabiei | reverse complement strand
CAGCAACCCCCCGCGAAACCCACGCCCGACCACCCGCCCTCACACCTGCGGCCGGCGCCCCCGCTCCTGCTTCGGAAACGTCTGCTCCGCCCCCGGCAACGTCGGCTTGGGCAACGTCGCCACCTCCTCCTTCGCCTTGGCCAACTGCTCGGCGGTGTCATGGGGAAGCCGGGGCGGGTGCGGCCGGGAGTGGGAGAAGCGGAACGCGGACGTGAGGTCGCCGAAGGTCTCACGGCGCCAGTCGCTCACCTGAGGCTCGGCGACGCCCGTGAACCGCTCCAGGAACTGCAACGCGGAGGTGTGATCGAAAGCCTCCGTGGCGACCCAGCCGCCCACCGTCCACGGCGAGATGATGATCGCCGGCACCCGGAAGCCACCCCCGATGGGAAGCCCCTTGATGAACTCCCCCGGCGTGCCCGCCGGAGGCGTGGGCGGGGCCACATGGTCGAACAGCCCGTCGTTCTCGTCGTAGTTGAGGATGAACGCCGTCTTGCGCCACACCTTGGGATTCGCGGCGATGGCCTCGATCTTGGAGGCGACGAAGTCGGCGCCGGCGGCGGGCAGGTAGTCGGGGTGCTCCGACTGGTAGCTCGTCGGCATGATCCAGGAGACGGCGGGCAGCCGGTCGCCCCGGGCGTCGTCCTCGAACGTGCCCGCCGGCTGCCGCCGCACCCCGCGCTCGTAGAGGTCGGAGCCGGGCCGGGCGTTCTTGAACGCGGCGAACTGCTCCAGCATGTTGCAGCCGTAGTTGTCGTCCTCCTGGTACACCTTCCAGCTCACGCCGGCCGCCTGGAGGCGTTCCGCGTACGTGGTCCAGGTGTAGGGCTTGGGGGCGACGTTGCTGGTGATGGGCCCGCCGTGGGTGCCCTCGGGGTCGATCGAACCGGTCATCCACATCAGGCGGTTGGGCCAGGTGGGTCCGAAGACCGAGCAGAAGTAGTTGTCGCAGACGGTGAACGTCTCCGCCAGCGCGAACTGGAAGGGGATGTCGCGACGCGTGTAGTAGCCCATGACGTACGGCCCGTTGACGCCGTCGGCCTTGCGGTGGGCCGGCAGCCAGCGGTCCATCTTCCCGTTGTTCCACGCCTCGTGCTGCACCGACCAGGCGTGGCTGGTGGACGGGATGGCCTGGGCGCTGGAGGAGTGCGTGTCGAGGTGGAAGGGGAGCAGGTACCCCTTCGGGTTCTCGGCGTCCGGCTGGTAGAAGACGGAGCGCCCGGTGTCGAGAACCTGCGCCTCGGGGTCGGCGAAGCCGCGTACACCCTTGAGGGTGCCGAAGTAGTGGTCGAAGGAGCGGTTCTCCTGCATCAGCATGACGACGTGCTCGATGTCGCCCAGGGAGCCGCGGCGCGGCGCTCCCGCGGCGACGGCCTTCTGGACGCTCGGCGGGAGCAGGGAGAGGGCCGCGGCGCCGCCCAGCGTGCCGGCGGCGGATCCCAGGAGTCTGCGTCGGGTCAACTCGGCCATGAAAGCCCCTTGATGAGTGACGGACGGATCGCCGCTCACTCTTCTCCGGGAGTCTCAGGGGGCGTCAGGGACACCGGGTGAAATCCACCCCAACGTGTCGGGGGCAGTTGGCCAAGCCATGACGTACGTCACCTCCCCATCACCCCGCCGACTCCGGCCCGTGAACTTCCGCACGGAATCCGCCGGTTCCCTGGACCGCGCTCGAACCCCGCACGCGGCCCGCTCAAACCCGCACACCCGAACGCGCCCTCTTCCGGAACCCCCACACACCCCAATGCGCCCCCCTTCCGGAAC
>NZ_LIRL01001196.1 GCF_001419795.1 Streptomyces niveiscabiei | reverse complement strand
GGGCGATGCTCGTGATCCGCGAGCAGTGGCCCCAGGCGCGGATCACGAGCATCGCCCCGTACGGCACGGACCACGCGAGCCGTCAGCAGGGGATGCAGCAACTCCTCGCGCACCAGGGCGAGTTGCACCAGGTCGCGGACGGCCCGGCGAGGCCCGCCCCGGTCCGTGTCCCGTTGCCGCCGGTGCAGCAGGCGCCCGCCGTACCGCCGGAGGCGATCGGGCAGGAGCTGGCCGCCGCGTTCGGGCCGGGTGTGTTCCGGTTCGAGCAGGCGGCGGTGGCGCGGCAGGGCGTGCCGCCGGTCGTCGCGCACACGCTGGTCGCGGCCGGGCTCCCGATGGACATGGGCCCGTTCTTCTGGGCGCAGGCCCAGCCGGGCCGCCCGGTCCCGACGCTGGCGGAGCTCGCGCAGGAGCGCGGCGTGCAGCCCTCGGCGGACGCCGGCTCGTACCTCGTGATGGGCAGCGACTTCGGCAAGGCGATCTGCGTGCAGTACGGGACCGCGAACATCGTCGCCGTACCCGTCGAGGCGGGTCCCGGCGGTGCCCCGGTCGCGCCGCAGTTCGTGAACTCGGGGCTGCCCGAATTCGCGCGCTGCCTCGCCCTGTTGGGGCGGATGTGGCGGCTGCGGTTCGGCCTGAACCCGGAGCAGGCGGGCCGCTGGACCGTCGACTTCCAGGCGCAGCTGGCCTCGCTGGACCCGGCGGCGCTGGGCTCGCCGGACAGCTGGTGGTCGGTGCTGCTGGAGCAGATGTGGGACGGGCTGCTGTGACGCGCCCCTGACCGCGCCCTCGGAGGAGTCCGCAACCGGCAGCAACCGGTTGCGGACTTTTTCTGTCCGGAGCCCCGTAACCCCCTCACGGAGTGTCACGTTACGCACCTTTCGATCCGAACCGTCAAGATATGCGCAAAATCGTTCGGGTCTCGTGGGGAGTTTCCAGCATGGGCAGCGCGTCGGTGTCGCCGTACGGGTTCGGAACGGTCCGCGGGCGGGGGTACCGTCCCTCGCAGGTAGAGGCGTACGTCGCCGCCCTGTGCGCGGACCGCGACGCGGCATGGGACCGCGCGGCACGCCTGACGGTGCGGGTCAAGGAGGCGGAGTCGGAGGCGACTCGCCTCCGCGAGGCCGTAGTCCGCCTCACTCCCCAGAGCTACGAGACCCTCGGCGAGACCGCCCACCACCTCTTCCGCCTCGCCCGGCACGAGGCGCACGCCCTCCGCGAACGCGCCCGCCACGAGGCCCGCGACCAGGCCGCCCGAGCCGACGAGCAGGCCGCCGCCATCCGCGAGGAAGCGGAGTCGCAGGCCCGCCGCACCCTCGCGGAAGCGGAGGAATGGGGACGCCAACGAGTCGCGCGAGCCCGCGCCGAAGCGGACGAGATCCGCGTGACGGCACGACGCGAGGTGAAGCAGGACCGCGCGAAAGCCCTGGAAGGACTACGCGAGGTACGCCGCCGCACCGAGTCCCTCCGCACCCGCCAGGACCAGACCCGCGACCAGCGCAAGGAGGCGATCGAACGAGAAGCCCTAGCCCGCGCCCGCACCCTGGACGCCCACTACGCCACCCTGATCGCCCGCGCGGAGTCCGCCCTCTCCGAGGCCCGCACCACCCACACCGAGGCCGAGAAATCCGCCACCCACCTCCAGTCCCGAGCCCACACCCACGCCACCGCCCTCCTCACCGAGGCCCACCACCAGTCCGACCGCATCGCCCGCGAAACGGAACGCGTCCTGCGCGAACACGGCGAACGCTGGGACGACGTACGGGCCCATATGGACTACGTCCGCACCAGCCTGAGCGCCCTGACGGGCCGGGCGGTGGAGTAGCTCTCAGGTATTCAGGGGGTAGTACTCCCGTCGGTCTCGATCACCGGGAACCGGCGCGGAGCGATCAGCAGCAGGGCCAGGAACGCGAGTACCGCCGCCACCGCCGCTCCGATGTACACCGCGTGGACCGCGTCCGCGACCGCGTGGCGGATGTGGTCGGGGGTGCCGGAGGGGCCCCAGGAGCGGGTGACCGAGTCGAGGTCGCCGCCGCCGAGGCGGGTGGCCAGGACGCCGTTGGCTATCGCGCCGAAGAGGGAGGCGCCGAGGGTCTGGCCCGTCTGGCGGCAGAAGAGGATCGAGGCGGTGGCCGTGCCGCGTTCGCCCCAGGTGACCGTGGACTGGATGCCGACGATCAGGGGGAGCTGGAAGAGGCCGAGTGCCGCGCCCAGGGCCAGCATCAGGAGGGTGGGCTGCCAGGGGGAGCCGGGGT
>NZ_LIRL01001195.1 GCF_001419795.1 Streptomyces niveiscabiei | reverse complement strand
CCTCCCCCACCCGCCTCGACCTTCTCGTCGAGCGCGACGATCGCCCCGGGATGATCACCGGGCTCCGCCCCGGCCGGCACCGTGATCGTGAACGGCACGGTGACGGTCCCTCGCGCCGGCACGCTGACGGAGCTGCCGGGCAGCTTGGCCCAGGCCCCCACCCCCGACATCTTCTCGCCGACGGACTTGACGGCGAACCCCCCGTCGCGGGCGGTGTTGTACGCGTCGGCCGCGTACAGCCGGAACCGCATGGGCCGATCGGTCTTGTTGGCGACGACGACCTTGTCCCGCACGGTGTGCCCGGGATCGGCGGAGACGAAGAAGTACGGCCGGGCGGCGACAGCCGTGGACGCCGGATAGACGGACCAGCTCCCGTTGTCGGCGGCCCGAGCCGGAGCCGGCAGCAAGAGGAGGAGCAGGACCGGGACGAGCCCGAAGAGCTTCCGCATGGAGACGAACCCCCCTGGTGCGAAGGGAAGTTGGACGGTCGGGCGGATGCGGACCAGTGGGGTGGACGCCCGGCCGTCTGGTGCCCCGCGCTCAGGTCAGCGTCAGGGTGAGGACGCCGGCGTAGCTGCCCGGAGGCGTGAACGCCGGTACGTCGAGGGAGAGTTGCGCGCCCGCGGTGAACTCGCCGCCGGCTCCGGCCCCGTCGGGCGTGGCCGCGAGGGTCGCGCCGCCGCTGCCGACGACGCCCGCGCTGCCCGCCTGGCAGGTGCTCGGCGAGCCCGGCTTCGTGGTGCAGGACGGTGTCCAACTCAGCTTGCCCGCCGCGATCTTGGCGCCGGGTCCGGTGAAGTCGGTGACCTTGCCGGTCAGGGACCAGCCCGCGGGACCGCCGCGGAAGTCCTTGACGGTGACGGTCTGGAGCGCGCCGGTGGACGCGTTGCCGCTGCCGAAGTCGACGGCGGAGAGCGCGACGGAGTCACCGGCCTGGGACATGGCGAGCGTCCCGGCCTTGACGGTGGCGGTGACCTTCTGGCTGCCGGGCGGTACGGGCGTGTCGTTGACGACGACGTACGCGGCCGGTCCGGCTCCCTTCGTCTCGGACCAGGCGCTGCCCTCGTAGGCGACGATCCCGGTGGTGGTCAGGTCGTTGACGGTGAGCGAACCGCTGATCGCGCCGCTGGAGCTGGCGGTCACGGTCGCCGTGTCCTGGGTCTGGCCCGCGCCCGCGCGCCCGGCCAGGGTGACGCTCGCGCCGGCGGTGAAGTTGCTGCCGCTGACGGTGACTGCCGCGCCCGGCGCGCCCGATGCCGAACTCAGTGAGATCGTCCGGGTGTTGGCGGGCGGGTTGGCCGTGGCGGTGACCGTCTCCGAGGCCGGTGCGGGCGGGTTGGTGACGGTGCAGGGCGTGTCCAGCTCCAGGATGTAGCTGGTGTGGATGTTGTAGTCGCCGGGCGAGAGGGTGATCGCGCCGGGCGCGGTCACGGTGAACGACCCGGTCATGGAGAACGACGGGAAGGGTGCCCGGCCGGGCACCGGGTCGTTCTTCTTGGGCCCGGCGACCGTGACGCTGCCGGTCTGGGCACCGCCGAGGGTGACCTTCCCGGTCGGGGTCATGATGTCGGCCGGCAGGGCCAGGTCGGTGGGGTTGCCGGCGGCCGGAGTGACCACCGTGTAGGTGACGTTGACGGTGTCGCCGACCTTGGGCGACGTGTTGTCGACGGCGATCTTCGCGGTGGTGGTGCCGTCGATCGGCGGGATCCCGGAGACCGCCGGGGGGATGCAGTGGGTGGGGAAGTCGACGTTCGTCGCGGCCGACGCGGGGCAGGCGAGCGCGCCGCCCGCGCCGAGCGCGAGCGCGGCCGTCCCGAGCAGTGAGACCAGACGCCGTCTTCGAGTGGGTGTGCGACCCATGGGTGCCCCCTCCTTCTTGGGGTGAAGGCGCAGCGGCTCTTCTGCGCCGACAGGGGGCATTGACGTGGAGGCGGCCGAAGAAGTCAATGGACTCGGCGGACAAAGCTGACGGTCGGTCAGCTGAAGAACTGACAGACCGTCAACTCACTTCGCGGGTGCGGAGGTTCAGTCGTAGATGAACGGGCCGGTGAGTTGCGGGGCGGTCGCCGAGCAGTTGACGGTGATACCGAAGACGACCATCGACAGGCCGCCGCCGAAGATGTCCAGCTTGTCGCCCGAGGCCACCGTGCCGTTCAGCGGGCCGACGGTGATCGGGTCGTTGACGGCCATCGCCGGGTTCGCGTTACCGCTGAAGACCCGGCTCGCGCCCGTCGAATTCGCCATCGTGAGCGTGGAGTTGATGCTGTTCGCGGCGATCGTGAGCGGTGCCTTGATCGCCGTCGTGGACAGCGTGAGGGTGGCGGCGGTCCCGGTCTGGGTCGCCGTGAGGGTGGCCGCACCACCGCCGAAGATGCCGCACGTGGCGGTGAACGTCGCCGTCGTGGGGCTGACGGCGGCTGCCGTGGGAGCGAGCGCCAACCCGGTGACCGCGAGGGCCCCGGCCAGCAGTGCCGCACCTGATCCGATTCGCTTGCCTCTCATGGAGTTTCCGGCTCCTTCCGGGGGGAGAGACGGACGGCCGATCGGGGCGGGAGGGTGCGGACTCCGGCCCCGGTGGGGAAATCTGACGGCCCGTCGGAATCAACGGCTCCATTGATGCGTGGGAGACGCGCGAGGGCAAGGCCCCTTTTCAGCCAACGGCGAGAGTCCGCCGTACGGTCCCGTCCGGCCCCGCCACCACCACGGGCGTCCCCGCGCCCCCCAGATCCCGCACGGCGGCGAGATCCTCCTCCGTCACGTCCTCCCCGGCGGTCACCACTGCCGCCGCCTCCAGCGACTCGGCGCCGGACGCGACGGCCATCGCCACCGCCGTACGCAGCGCG
>NZ_LIRL01001194.1 GCF_001419795.1 Streptomyces niveiscabiei | reverse complement strand
AGCTAGTACCGGGGATGAACCAGCGTCGATACCCGCACCCCCCTCACCCGCGTGGCCTCAGCCGCCCGCGCCCCCTCCGCCAGCGCCTCCGATGTGAGCGTCTGCGGTCGCGGCCCCCTGGGATCGAGCGCGAGAACGGGTCGCCGGGGCCCCGCCGAGGCCAGCAGGAACCCCCAGTCCTTCGGCGCCCGGGACCGCGCGGTCGTCCGGTCGGGCCCCGCCGCGAACCCGGAGTCGCGGCCGGTCACCCGGTAGGGGGTGGTGTGCAGCCCCGCCGCCCGCATGGTCGCGTCGACCGTCCAGAACACCTGGGACCGGGTGGCCAGCGGCCCGGCGTGGACGACGAGACGCCCCCCGGGCGCGAGGGAGCGGCGCGCGAGGCCGTAGAACTCCTCGGAGTACAGCTTGGTGCTGGCGGTGATCCCCGGATCGGGCAGGTCGGCGACGACGACGTCGTACGTGCCCGGCGCCGTCGTGCGCAGGACGTGGAACGCGTCCCCGATGGTGACGTGCACCCGGGGGTCGCCCAGCGCGTGCCCGCCGAGCCGGGAGAGCGCCGGGTCGCTGCGGGCGAGGCGGACGAGCCCGGCATCGAGGTCGACGATGTCGACCCGCCGTACGCCGGGATGGGTGAGGACCTCGCGCGCGGCGAGCCCGTCACCACCCCCGAGGACGAGGACGCGGGTATGAGACCCGTACATCGCGGGATGGACGAGGGCCTCGTGGTACCTCCGCTCGTCCCGCCCCCCGACCCGCAGCCGGCCGTCGAGGTACAGCCCCAGAGGGTGACCCGGCGTACCCCCCGTGAGGACTACCTCCTGCACGTCAGTCTGGAGAGCTACGCGGACGTCGTCCCCGTACACCGCCTGGCGGGCAGCGCGCTCGAAGTCGTCGACGAGTACGGCCGCCGCGGCGAGGACGCCGAGGACGGTCACGTTGGTCACCAGCAGCAGCCAGCGCGCGCGGCGGGTCAGGTCGCGCCGGAACAGGCCGAGGATCAGCGCGCTGCCCGCGACGACGTTGACCGCGCCGGTGAGCAGCGAACTCGTCAACTGGCCCAGGAACGGCAGGAGGAGGAAGGGGAAGGCGAGGCCGCCGACGAGCGCGCCGACGTAGTCCGCGGCGAACAGGTCGGCGACCGCGCCGCCCGCGTCCTGGCGGCGGATGCGCTGGATCAGCTCCATCAGGAGGGGGACCTCGGCGCCGATCAGCAGGCCGATGGCGAGGGAGAACGCGACGAGCAGGACGCGTGGGCCGTTCGCCCACAGGCCGCCCCAGTCGCCGGTCCAGGCGAACACGGCGTACAGGGCCATCGCGCTGCACCCGCCGATCAGCGCGAGCGCCGCCTCGACCGCGCAGAACCCGGCGGCGGCCAGCGTGCGCAGGCGTTTGGCGGCGAGCGAGCCGACGCCCATGGCGAACACCATGACGGACAGCACGACGGACGCCTGGGTGACCGAGTCGCCCATCAAGTACGAGGCGAGCGCGACGAGTTCGAGTTCGTAGACCAGCCCGCACGCGGCGCACACGAACACGCAGGCCAGGACCAGGAACCGCCCCGTCGCCGGCCGGACGGGCAGCGGGGCCCGGCCTCCCCACGGAGGCGGGGCACCGGGGGGAGCGGGCGCGTGCGGTTCGATCACGACTGCGACGTTACGTCACGTCCTCAGCACGCCATGTCACCCACACGCGTGAAACCGGAGGCCGGAGTGGTCCCTTGGGTTTACCCGGGGATGCCGGGAGGGGGTCCTGACGGGTTGCTCCACCCGTGTGAGGGAAGGAGTCAGGGGGGTGTG
>NZ_LIRL01001193.1:1360-1655 GCF_001419795.1 Streptomyces niveiscabiei | reverse complement strand
GTGCGAGAAGACCAGCACCATGCTCGCCCGCACCTACGACCTGGTGCGGTTCGAGAAGCTGAACATCAAGAACATGACCGCCAAGGCCAAGGCCAGGCCGGACCCCGACCGGCCCGGCCAGTACCTCAAGAACGGCCGGGCGGCCAAAGCCGGATTGAACCGGGCGATCCTCGCCCAGGGCTGGGGGCTGCTGAGGCAGCGCACCGAGCACAAAGCCCCTGGCCGCGTCGAGGACGTACCCGCCCCGTACACGAGTCTGCGGTGCAGTGCCTGCGGATGGATCGACAAGAACTCG
>NZ_LIRL01001193.1:0-1284 GCF_001419795.1 Streptomyces niveiscabiei | reverse complement strand
CCCTCTTTTAAAAGAGGGGGAGGATGTCAATGTGTCTGATTCCTTGAACCCCAGCGCCTCCCCGGACCCCACCGGCTCCGACGACCACGTCTCCGTCCGTCTCACCCGCCCCAAGGGCGAACCCCGCTTCCCCGACGGCCCCAAGGCCGATCCCGCCGGGTCACACTTCGAGCGGCGGATCCGGAGTTTCCAGCCGCGCCGCAGCAGGGTGACGGCGGGGCAGGCGGACGCGTTGCAGCGGCTGTGGTCGCGGTGGGGGATCGACATCGACGGGCATGCCGTCGAGCTGAGCGAGCTGTACGGGGACGACGCGCCCGTCGTCCTGGAGATCGGGTTCGGGATGGGCGAGGCGACGGCGACGATGGCCGCCGCCGACCCCTCGACGAACGTGCTCGCCGTGGACGTCCACACCCCCGGTCAGGGCAACCTCCTCAACCTCGCCGAGCAGAATGGGCTGACCAACGTCCGGGTCGCCAACGGGGACGCGATCATCCTGCTGCGGGAGATGCTGAAGCCGGACGCGCTGGACGGGCTGCGCGTGTACTTCCCCGACCCGTGGCCGAAGAAGCGCCACCACAAACGGCGGCTGATCCAGGCGGAGTTCCTCGACCTGGCGGCGACGAGGCTGCGGCCCGGCGCGGTCGTGCACTGCGCGACGGACTGGGAGCCGTACGCGGAGCAGATGCTCGAAGTCCTCGACGCACACCCGGAGTTCGAGAACACGCAGGCGGACGGCGGGTTCGCGCCGAGACCGGAGTTCCGCCCGCTGACCCGCTTCGAGGGCCAGGGCATCGAGAAGGGCCACGTGGTACGGGACTTGCTGTTCCGCCGGGTCGGACAGGGCCGGTAGGCCGGACAGCCCGTCGCGGCAGACCCATTCCCTCGTTATGGTCATTGACGTGTCGACCAGTGCCGCGTACCCACCCGTCCCTCACCCCCCGATACCGCGCCCCCGCTGGTGGCGACGCCCCTACGTCCGCTACACCGCCCTGATCACCCTCCTCGCGATCTCCGGCGTCGTCATCCTCGCGCTGGTGCGCGAACAGACCGGCACGCAGGGCCTGTTCGTGGGCCTCGGGCTGGCGGTGTTCCCCGTCCCCCTCCTCGTCACCGCGTTCCGCTGGCTGGACCGGGTGGACCCGGCGCCCTGGCGGAACATGGTGTTCGCGTTCGCCTGGGGCGCCTGCGCGGCGACGCTGATCGCGATCGTGGCGAACACGTTCACGACGCAGTGGATAGCGAACACGACGGCGGACCCGGACGGCGCGGACACCCTCGGCGCGA
>NZ_LIRL01001192.1 GCF_001419795.1 Streptomyces niveiscabiei | reverse complement strand
CGGTACGAACTGGCGCCGGGGCACCGCCCCCGGCGCCAGTTCGTACCGCACCGGCAGGACCCGCAGCCCCCGCACGACCGCGCCCGAGCGCCAGGGCAACTGGTCGTGCGGGAGGGCGAGTTCGAGGGTGGCAAAGTGGTCGAAGAGTTTACCGACGGCCGTGGTGACGATGAGCGTCCCCAACTCCCGGGCGGCGGTGGGGCATTGGTGGGGCCCGGCACCCCAGCCGAGGTGGGCCCGGGTAGAGACGGTCGACCCCACCATGTGCGAGGCCCCGATCTCCAGCAGATCCTGGTGCGCGGCGGCGGCCGAGGGACACACCACGTCCCCGGCCCTGATCAGGTAGCTCCCGAGCCCCATGTCCCGCGCCGCGAACCGGAAGCACATGTTGGCGACCGGCGGATTGGCGAGGGCCGCCCGGTTCACGGTCTCCCCCAACTGCCCGGCGGACAGGCTGCGCCGGACGGTCGCGTTGCCCCGCAGCACTTCGAGGAGCGTGTTGAGGACCATGTTCCCGGTGATGTCGTTGAGGTAGACGGCGTGCATGAACAGCTCCCGCCCGAGCTGCTCGTCGCTCAACTCCGGGTCGGCGAGCAGGAGATAGGACGTGAGGTCGTCCCCCGGCCGGGCCCGGCGGTGCGCGGCGAGCCGTGTGAACGCGCCGAGCGCCCGCGCGGTGGCGACCCCGGCGTCGGGTCCGCCGTCGAGCATCCGCCAGAGGTCCATGACGAGTTCGTCGCCGAGGTCGACGGGGCAGCCGAACAGCTTGGTGGTGACCATGAGGAGCAGCGGCCGGGTGTACTGCGCCCCGAGGTCCACGTGCCCGGTCGCGCCGGACTCGGCGGCGAGCGTCGCGACGAGTTCGTCGGCGTACTTGGCGACCGCCGAGCGCAGTTCCCACCCTTCGGGGCTGCGGGCGTTCTGGAAGGGGCCGAGGGCGGTGTGCAGGACGCGGCGGGCCTCCTGGTGCTCCTCGTCGTCCATGAACATGGTCTGCCGTACCTCGTACCCGGCCAACAGGGGCCAGTCCGGTGGTAGTTCGCCGTGCGCGCGGGCGCGCCAGTAGCGGACGTCGCGCCGCCACTGGCTCTCGTTGCGCAGCACCTCCAGGACGTCCCGGTAGTCCAGGACGAGCCACACCGGCACCCCCATGAGCCCGACGGGCGCGACGGAGCCGTACGTGCCGCGCAGTCGGGTGTAGACGGCGCCGGGGTCGGCGTCGAACTCGGAGGTGAGCAGCGGCTCGACGGCCAGGGATTCGAGGGTGGGGTGGTCGGCCGGTGGGG
>NZ_LIRL01001191.1 GCF_001419795.1 Streptomyces niveiscabiei | reverse complement strand
CCCGCCCCCGGTCCACGACATCGTCGCCCCCGAGGACGACGTCCCCGAGGACGACGACCCGGACCTCAACGAGTCGGCCCTGTCGGGCCACGAGCTGATCGTGCGGGAGCTGGGAGCGACGGTGATGGAGGAGTTCACGAACGAGTAAGGGACCCCGCCGGGGGGAAGCCGCCCACTCCCCGGCCGGTGTTGGAGGAACGCACAGCCCCCTCGACCCCCGGCGTTCAGCGGTTACGCTGACTCCCGTGAACGTCCTAGTCATCGGCACCGGCGCCCGCGAACACGCCCTGTGCCGCTCCCTGTCCCTCGACCCCGCCGTCACGTACCTGGCCTGCGCCCCCGGCAACGCCGGCATCGCGGAGGTGGCCGAGCTGCACCAGGTCGACGCCCTGGACGGCGAGGCGGTGACGGCGCTGGCGAAGAAGCTGGACGCGCACTTGGTCGTCGTGGGCCCGGAGGCCCCGCTGGTCGCGGGCGTCGCCGACGCCGTACGCGCGGCGGGCATCCCCGTGTTCGGCCCCTCGAAGGAGGCGGCCCAGCTGGAGGGCTCGAAGGCGTTCGCGAAGGAGATCATGGCGGGCGCGGGCGTCCCGACGGCCCGCTCCTACGTGTGCACGACCCCGGAGGAGGCCGCGGAGGCGCTGGACGCGTTCGGCGCTCCGTACGTCGTGAAGGACGACGGCCTCGCGGCGGGCAAGGGCGTCGTCGTCACGAGCGACCTGGACGTCGCCAAGGAGCACGCGGCGGCCTGCGAGCGGGTCGTGATCGAGGAGTTCCTGGACGGCCCGGAGGTCTCCCTCTTCGCGATCACGGACGGCGAGACGGTCGTCCCCCTCCAGCCCGCGCAGGACTTCAAGCGCGCCCTGGACGGCGACGAGGGCCCGAACACGGGCGGCATGGGCGCGTACTCCCCGCTGCCGTGGGCGGACCCGAAACTCGTCCAAGAGGTCCTCGACACCGTCCTCCAGCCGACGGTCGACGAACTGCGCCGCCGCGGCACCCCCTTCTCGGGCCTCCTGTACGCGGGCCTCGCGATCACCAGCAGGGGCGTACGGGTCATCGAGTTCAACGCCCGCTTCGGCGACCCGGAGACCCAGGTCGTCCTGGCCCGCCTCAAGACCCCCCTGGCCGGCGTCCTGCTCGCCGCAGCGAACGGCACCCTCGCCGACCTGCCCCCCCTGCGCTGGAGCGAGGACGTGGCGGTCACAGTGGTGATCGCCTCCCACAACTACCCCGGCACCCCCCGCACGGGCGACCCGATCACCGGCCTCGAAGAGGTCACCGCCGAGGACGCCCCGCACGCGTACGTCCTCCACGCCGGCACCCGGCGTGAAGGCGCCGACATCCTCAGCGCCGGCGGCCGGGTCCTCTCCGTCACCGCCACCGGCGACACCCTCACGCACGCGCGCGACCGCGCCTACCGGGCGATCTCCCGCATCACCCTGGACGGCTCCCAGCACCGCACGGACATCGCGGCGAAGGCGGCGGCCGAAGCCTGAGCGCGCCGACTGAACCCGAAGGGCCCCGTATCCGTCTGTGGATACGGGGCCCTTTCGCTGTCCGCGCCCCCGGAAATCAGTCAGCCGACCTCGTGATCACGTCAGCCACCTCTCCCCAGAGCCATTCCATCGAGTGACCGTCGGGCCATCCGGCTGACGGGGCTGCCCGCCCCAACTAGGGTGCGGCCCATGTGTTCAGGCGCCTGCCGAGGTTCCGGCACTTGGCCCACCGGCATTGCGGTGTCAGTGGTGGGTGCCACAGTGGGGGAGTGAGCAGAGGCAGGCGGAAGCGAGCGAGCCGGGAGGGGGAGTGATGCGGGCATGAGCGGCGGTTCGGTCGGTGTGGAGGCGGGTGTGCGGGCCGCGCGCGCCCGGGCCCTCGCGGTCCTGCGGCTGCGCGGGCGCGCGCTCGGCGCGGCCCTGCTGCCGGCCGCGGCGGCGGTGATCCTGCTGGCCGGGGGAGGTACGGGCCACCTGGTCGGCCCCGGCTGGGACCTCGCCCGTTGGATCGTCTCCGGCGTCGCCGTCGTCGTCCTGATCGCCGCCGCCGGGATCGCGCTCCTCGTCGCCCGCGCCCGCCCGGCGCTCAGCCCCACGGTCCCGATCCCCGAGTCCGCGGCGCCCGACCTCTACCGCCTGGTCCGCGACCTCGCCGACCGGCTCGACGTCCCCGCGCCCTCCGCGATAGCCCTGACGCCGGACTGCGACAGCTGGCTCGAGGACCGCACGCACCGCGCGCACGGCACGCCCCAGCCCGTCCGGCGCGACGAGGTCGCCGACCCCGGCGCCCCTCATCGGCGTACGGCGGCGGCGCCGGTCCTCGTCATCGGCTCGCCCTTCCTGTGGTGGATGCGCGTCGGCGAACTCCGCGCGGTCCTCGCGCCGGTCGTCGCCGGTACGGGGCCCTCCGCCCACCCCGACATAGCCGCCGCCCGCCGCTTCGTGCGCGGGCTGGACGCGGCGGTCGCCGTCACCGCCGGCCGCTCCCCCCGCGTGCTGTTCGCGGGCGTCGGACACGTCGTACGGCTCCTGCTGCGCGGCTGCCGGGTCCACGCGGCGGAGATGGAGCGGGGCGTCGCCGCAGCCGCCGCCGAGCGCGCCCAGAACGTCGACTACGGGCTGCGGATCGTCGCGCAGGAACAGGTCGGCCTCGCGTACGCGGGCTGGGACCGCCTGCTGACGCGGGTCGCGCTCCCCGCGTGGCGCATGGGCCGCTGGCCGTCCCGCCTCGACGCGGGCGTGGTAGCCGCCCTGACCGAACTTTCCCGCCGTGACCGCCTCGCCGAAGGCTTCACCTCCCGCCTCGGCGAACGCCCCGCCTGCGACCTCCTCGAAGAACCCGGCACCATCGACGAGGCCACCTCCCTCCTCGCCGCCCACCTCTTCCACGGCGGCCCCACCGAACCGGGCCCCGACTGGTCCCCGGTGACCTGGCAGGACTACCCCGACGAAGTCGTGGACCGCAAATGGCGCACAGACGCGGCCCGCCTGCACCGCACCCTGGACGCGATGGGCGTACGCCGAACCCCGGGAACACACGCACCGACGCTGGCGCGGGTGCTGGAACATCTGACGGAGGGCGAGCTGGGGACGGGGTCCGGCGAGCGGGACGCCGGTGCGGGGCAAGGCGCCGGTGAGCGAGGCACCGAACCTGCACTGGACGCCGATGCCCAGGGCACCGACCTTGACCAGTCCCCCCGTACCACTGCGCCGGAGCCGGAGCCGGAGCC
>NZ_LIRL01001190.1 GCF_001419795.1 Streptomyces niveiscabiei | reverse complement strand
GTCCTCGGCACCCGCGCCCTCTCCACGACCGAGTCGACGACGTCGCTGGACGAGTACGACACGGTCATGGTGGACGGCCGCAAGGCCCTCGCGGCGAACATCGTCGCCGGCCGGACGCAGAGCCTGTACCACCCGCTGCCGTGGGTGGGGACCAGGCTCCACGACGTGACCTGCCCGGGTCCGCTGCTCGCGGTCGCGGGCACGCGGATGACGTGCACCGGCAGACGGACCAACGGGACGGCCGTCCGCATCCCGGTCACGGTCGTCGACGCGACGCCCACGCACATCACCTGGAAGTTCGACCGCTGAGCGCCACCCCGCCCGCCCCGCTCACCGCAGATACGGGGCCACGCTCCGGAGCTTCTCGCAGGTCTCCTCCCACTCGCGTTCCGGGGTCGACTGCCCCATCACCCCGGCGCCCGCGCGCAGCCAGCTGCGGCCGTCCCGCTGGAAGACGGTGCGCAGGACGAGCGCGGCGTCGAGGCCGCCGTGCGCGTCGGCGGTGAGGACGGCTCCCGCGTACAGTCCCCGCGGCCCGTCCTCGTAGCGGCCGATGGCCCGCAGGGCGCCCGGTTTGGGGCAGCCGGTGGCCGTGATCGCCGGGAAGAGCGCCGCGAAGGCGTCCCAGGGGCCCCGGCCGTCGGCGAGGCGTCCGGTGACGCGCGAGGCGAGGTGCTGGACGGAGCCGCGCTCGCGGACCGTCATGAACTCCTCGACGACGGCCGCGTCGGGTCCGCAGACCTGGGTCACCTCGTCGACGGCGAGGCGTACGGACAGGGCGTGTTCGTGGATCTCCTTGGGGTCGCCGAGCAGGTCGGAGCGCAGGCGGGCAGTCTCGTCGGGGTCCGTTCCCAGGGCGCGGGTGCCGGCCAGCGGCTGGGTGGAGACGCGGCGGCTGTCCGCGTCCACCTCGACGATCGTCTCGGGGCTGAAGCCGGCGGCCCGCCAGCCGCCGAGGTCGAGCAGGAAGGAGCGGGCGGGGGTGTTGGCCCGGCGGCCCGCGAGGTAGGTGGCCGCGAGGTCAGGGGCGAGGTGTCCGGGCAGCGGCAGGGGGCGGGAGAGGACGGCCTTCTGGAGCCGGCCCGCCCGGATGTCGGCCACGGTCCGGGCGACGGCGTCCTGATAGGAGGCGGCTCCGGTGCCCAGGAGGTGTTCCGTGTCGGCGGGCCCCTCCCCCGTCCGCCCGGTGGGGACGGCGAGTGCTTTGGTGACGAGGGCGAGGTGTTCGGGGTCGGCGGTGCGGACGCGTGCCGTGCCCGGGGTGAGGTCGACCTCGGTGACCGGCAGCATGAGGTGGAGCAGCGGTTCACGCCCCGGGTCGCCGGTGTCCGGGTGAAGCAGGTGAGCCAGTTCGAAGGTGGCCCAGCCGTACGCCCGCCAGTCGGGGTGCGGCAGGTGGGCGAGGAGCGCGGCGATCTGCTCCAGCGGCGCGCTGCGGTCCAGGGGGCGCCGCACCGCGTGGTTCCCGCAGCGGGCGACGACCTGGCCGGCGTCCAGGGTGACGGTGGCGGCCGGTCCCGCGGCGTACGTCCAGGTCCCGGCACGCTCGTAGACCACGTACTCGCCGCCGAGGCCCGACCGGGCGAGCCGTACCGCCGCCTCCGCCGGGTCCTGCGGTGCCTCGACGGTGTGCGGCGAACCCGGTGTGGGCAGGGCGTGCGCCCAGGTGTTCCAGGTGCTGGTCATGCGCGGGGACCTTCCTTCAGTTCTCGGGCCAGTGCCGTCAGCGCCTTCTTGTCGGTCTTGCCGACCGCTGTGACCGGCAGCGCGTCGACGGCTTCCACGCGGTCGGGGATCTTGTAGGGCGCGAGTCCGCGTTCCCTGAGGAAGGCGGCCACCTCGCCGCGTCCGGGGGCGGTGGCTCCGGGGGCGGGGACGACGAAGGCGCAGGTGCGTTCGCCGAGCAGGTCGTCGGGGACGGGGACGACGGCGGTGTCCCGTACGGCGGGGTGGCGGGCGAGCTGCTCCTCGACCTCGGCGGCGGCCACCTTGTCGCCGCCCCGGTTGATCTGTTCCTTGACCCGGCCCTCGACGACGAGGTGGCCGGTGGAGGTGCGGCGGACGAGGTCGCCGGTGCGGTAGTGGCCGTCGGCGGTGAAGGCGGTGGCGTTGTGCTCGTCGGCCCGGTAGTAGCCGCGCAGGGTGTAGGGGCCGCGGGTGAGGAGCCGTCCCGTGGTGCCGGGCGGGACGTCGTGGTCGTCCTCGTCGACGATGCGTATCTCGTCGTCGGGTGACAGCGGGCGTCCTTGGGTGTGCAGGACGACGTCCTCGGGGGCGTCGGGTTCGGTGTAGTTGAGCAGGCCCTCTGCCATGCCGAACACCTGCTGGACGACGGGGCCGAAGGCGCTCAGTGCCTCGGTGGCGTGCTCGGGCAGCAGGCGGGCGCCGCCGACCTGGAGGAGCCGCAGTGTCGACAGGTCCGCCTCGCCCCATGCGGCAGCCGCCGTCCACATGCGGGCGGTGGGCGGCACCAGGGCGGTCGCGGTGACGCGTTCGCGTTCGACGAGGGGGAACGCGCTGTCGGGGTCGGGTTCGTCGGTGAGGACCGCCGTGCCGCCCGCGTGCAGGGCGCCGAGGACGCCGGGGCAGCCGAGGGCGAAGTTGTGGGCGACGGGCAGGGCGGCGAGGTAGACGGTTCCGGGGCCGAAGCCGCACGCGTCGGCGCTGGCGCGGACGTTGTAGGCGTAGTCGTCGTG
>NZ_LIRL01000119.1:14094-14254 GCF_001419795.1 Streptomyces niveiscabiei | reverse complement strand
AGCGAACCGAGCGTGCGCGCGAGACGCGCCGCCCGCTCCCGGTCCGCGGGCTCGACGACGTCGGGCGACTCCCCGCTCAGCAGCCGTTCCGCCGTGCCGGAGTCCAGCCACCTGTACTGCTCGTCGGCCATCACATGTCCTTCTGCGTCCGCGCGCACGC
>NZ_LIRL01000119.1:0-14089 GCF_001419795.1 Streptomyces niveiscabiei | reverse complement strand
ATGCGCGGCGGTCCGTACGGCGCCGGGGCGCTTGCCCAGCGTCTCGGCGGCGGTCTTCGCGTCGAGCCCCATCACGACCCGCAGGACGACGGCCTCGGCCTGGTCCTGCGGAAGCCGCGCGATCAGGGAGAGCGTACGGCCGGTGGCGAGCGCCTCGATGGCCTCCCCCGCGGTGTCCGAGGCGGCGGCGTGCCCGGTCAGCTCGGTCTCGTCGCCGCCGATGGCGGGCCTGCGCCCCCGCATCCGGATGTGATCAAGAGCACGGTTGCGTGCGATCCGCGCGGCCCACCCCCGGAACCTGTCGGCGTCCCCGTCGAACCGCTCCAGGTCCCGGGCGATCTGCAACCACGCCTCGGACGTCACGTCCTCGGCATCCGCCTCCCCCACCAGGGTCCGCACATATCCGAGCAGCCGAGGGTGCACGGCGCGGTACACGGCCCGGAACGCTTCCTCGTCCCCGCCCTGCGCACCGAGCACCGCGGCAGTCAGCTCCGCGTCGTCCCCCAGCACCCCGGCACCCTGGTCCCTAGTTCGTCTGATCCGCGCCACGGAAATTCTGGACAAGGCGGTCGGTCACCCGCCCCGCACCCCGGCGCGAAAGGCACGTTACGACCTCTATCCGCGCCCCGTCCACGCCGCTCCCCTGTGCGTCCGGGCCAGGTGTGACAGAAACCGCCCTCCCGACGCTGTACAGAACACGGGCCGCCGCGCGACCCGTACAACGACGGCCGGGGTCTCTCCTGTGGGGGGTGGCGACCCCGGTCGTCGCCTGTCCGCGCATCCTTACGACCCCCCGCCGCACGCTTCCTCACCCTCCCGCCGCCAGTCGTCGCACCGCCGGGTCGGCGCCCGCAGCGCCCCCGAATCCCGCGCCACCCGGAACGCGGCCAACGCCTCGGCCTCCGCCCCCGCGTCCGGGTCGGGAAGCGCCAACGCGTCGGCGAGCAGCCGGGGCAGATCGGTCATTCGATCCCCAACTCCCTTGCCAGCCGCCGCAGTCCACGATGCGCGGCGGTCCGTACGGCCCCGGGCCGCTTACCCAGCACACGGGCGGCAGCAGGCCCGTCGAGCCCCACGACGACCCTCAGCAGCACGGCCTCCGCCTGATCGGGCGGCAGCATCCGTACGAGGGTGAGGGCGCGCTCGGTCGACAGCGCCTCGGCGACCTCGTCGTACGTGTCGTGCGGGGCGACGGGCTCGACGTCCTCCAGCGAACCGCCCCGTACGGGACGCGCCCTCATCCGCCGCAGGTGATCCAGCGCCCGGTGCCGCGCGATGGTCGCCGACCACCCCCGGAACCCGGCACCATCCCCCCGAAACCTCCCCAGATCCCGAGCAATCTCCAACCACGCCTCGGACGCCACATCCTCGGCCTCATCCCCCACAATCCCCCTCAAATACCCCAGCAACCCAGGCTGCACCATCCGATAAACCACCCCGAACGCCCCCTCATCGCCCTCCTGGGCACGGGCGACGGCCACCCCGAGCTCCCCGTCGAACGCCCCCTGAGGACGCCGGGGTTCCCCACCCTGCCCCACAACAAGTCCCCGTTTGATGCCGAAGTCCGAGGGCGACGACCGCACGGCCCACCCCCGTGGGACCGCACCGGCCGCCGGTCCGCGACGCGGCCCTCACTGTGTCCAGCGACGAACGCCCGAAAAGCATCACGGGGTTGGGGTGTGGAACGGGTCACACGAGCAGCATCCGACACTGCGCCCGGAGCTGGAGCCCCCCCCTGAACCTCACCGCGCATGCTCGCGAAAGCGTCAGGCCAACTCCTCCGGCGGAAGGCCACAGGATCAGGCATCCATTCGCCCTCTCGCCAGACTCCACGAATGAAAGTCGAGCACGTCTCCTGGCTCAGCTACGCCCGAAGTCGTGGACTCCGCACACGCCGTCGGAAGCCGAGCCGCTTCAGGCAAGCCCTGCCGGCACTGGCCCACCCGCGGACGAGACGTTCGCACAGGTCAGCGTCAAGTCCGGAGCCGGAGCTGTGGTTCTCGTGCGCACACCGGAACCGACCTACAACCTTCACCACGTCCGGCGCCCGCAGCATCGTCCAACCGTGGCCACCACAACGGCCGAACCGTCAGGTCCACGGAGTCTGGTCCCAGAAGGGGTACCCGCAGCCAGGGCCCGACCGTCCTGAACACCAAGACGCTCGCCTCCGAACGTCGCATCACCCTCCCCACCAAGTGCATCAGGCCCCTCAAGATCCACCGGGAACGACAGCAGGAAGAGCGCCAGGCGGCAGGAACGGGCTGGACGGACAACGGGCTCGTCTTCACCACCCCGAAGGCAGGCCGCCCCGCTGACGTTGCCGTCAAACGACCCTCGCATTCGCCGGGCTACCGAATTCTCCATAATCAGATGGCCACCTTGAAGGTATTACCAAAGACCTTCCTGGATGGATTCATCCTCATGTGCAACTGGTCTAGCCCTCTGTGGCCCTTGCTTTTGACTTTCGGCGCCTGGAGCGGAGAGGGGAACCCCTGTAGTGCTTTCTCTGTCAAGCACCGCTTTCAGTCTTCGGAGCATCACAAGCCATTCAGCACCCTCTTCCTCCACGCTCCAGTCGTCCCGCAAGTCATTGCTTGTGGTGAGTAGGCGAGAAATCGCTTCGAGCGCCAGGGGTATCAGCTCTTTCGGAATCTGCGGAATCTCACCATTCGGCCCCCATGTCGCAGATTGAAATTCACCTCCACCCTCAACCTCTCGGACTGTCAACGCAGCGGCAGCGATTGCCAGCTCTGCTCTACCACCATCGATATGCGGGCTGCTGTCGCCCGCCACCGAGGCGAGGGCAGCTCGGATCGCCTGAATTCGCCTAGACAGCGGAGTGGCATCCAAATCGCCAGCAAAGTCCGCAGCGCCATCGTTATCGAATGGCCCGTATCCCCATTTCCCCATATCGCCCTACTCGAACGGGAGCTCAGGCTGAGTCGCCTGGCGCTTATTGTAGAGGTTTCGCCCAAACCCCTCGATGCCACTGCTGAGCTTGAAGCCCATTTTTTCGAACTGAACCTTCATGATGTGCTCTCGGATTCTGAGAGCCGTGTCATCTCCGCACACATGGATGCAAATGACAGGCCCGTCCTGGTCTCGCCTGCCCAAGTCCGCATGCTTGTTCAGCCGAACGTTAAAGTTGTTGGTCTTGCCGATATACACGTGGCCAGGCTTCGACTTATCGTCGAATATATAGACACCTTGATTCTTGTTGCAATTGTGGACCAGGACCGGCGCAGCCCCTGCCAGCACGTAGTACGTATGCAGTTTCCCGACGGTGAGGTCGTAGGTGATCCCGTCCTGGTGGATGTTCCGCACTCCGGTCACCACGACAACTGAGCCGTCGGGCTGGCGGAGTTTTGTGCCCGGGGTCAGGTCGTGGGCGTCGGTCCAGTGCTGGTGGCCGGCGTCCCAGAAGGGGTGGTGCCAGGTGGTCGTCAGGGTCTGGGGCGTGCCCGAGGTGTTGTCGGAGGAGGGCGGGCCCCGGACCGGCACCACGGCCAGTGTCAGGATCGTGAAGTCGTGGTCGTTGTGGGTGACGATGACTTTCTGGACCGGTTCGGGTGAGGTCGTGCCTGTCTGGGGGTCGGTGGCCAGGACCTTGTCGCCCGCCTTGATCGTGCTGATCGGTTTCGATGTGCCGTCGGCGAGGCGGACCGGTGTCGTGGGGGTGAAGCTGTGGACCTCGCAGCTCGCGGCGGCCTCCGCGTCACCCCCCGCGCTCTCGGCCCGTTCCGCGTCGGCCATCGCCCGCTCGCTGCGGGCGGCGTCCTCCGCGACCCGGGCCGCTTCCTCGGCGTCCTTGACGGCTGTGTACGCCCGGTCGAGCTGGCGCCAGATCTTGAAGGCTTCGACTCCGACCTTGATGGCCTTGAACGCTTTGCCCCAGGGGACGGCGGTGAGGGCCGTGTTGAGGCAGCCCATGACGTCGCCCTTGGTGAAGCAGTTGTAGGCGTCGGTGACACCGAGGACGTCGGCGACGAGGTTCAGGAGCTGGTGCTTGAGACCGGTGACCTGCTTCTTGGCGGCGGCTGCGGCGGCGTCGGCGGTGGATTTCGCGCGGGCGATGGCGCGGGCCTCGGCCTGCGGGTCGTAGGTCTTCTTGCTGATGTTCCCGCCGCTTGCCCCATAGGCGTGCCCGTCGGAGCAGCGTCCGTGGTGGCAGGTGGCGTGGTTGGGGCCGCCCGGGTCGACGGGACCGTCGGTGATGTAGCGGACGGGGTTGTCGGGACCCGTGCCCGTACCCCCGATGGGGTACCCGATGCCGCACAGGTCGGCGGGGCAGAGCCCGGAGGGGTCGGAGAGGGTGACCGGGGAGTCGGCGGCGTAGTCGTACGCGTTCCAGGTCTGCGGCGCCCCGCTGTCCAGCACGGGGTCGGGACTCAGGAACCGCCCGATGGACGGGTCGTACTCCCGTGCGCCGAGATTCGTCAGCCCCGTGTTGTCGTCCTGCGCGCCTCCGACGAACCCACGCTGTCCGACCCAGGCTCCGGTCTGGTCCCGGGCCTCCCCGAAGGGCTTGTACTGGCGCCGGGTGACGGCCTGGGTCTGGGAGTCGACGGCGAGGGTGCCGGTGCCCTGGTGGTCGGGGATCAGGTACGTGAAGTGGCCGTCGGAGGAGTGGGTGGCGACCGTCTGTCCGGCGATGGAGATGTACCGGAGCCCGTCGGCGCTGGTGGCGCCCTTCTTGAGGGTGAGTTCCTCGTCGCCGGCGTAGAGGGTCGTCGCGTCGGGGCTCCGGCGCAGCAGGAGGGTGCCGTCGGCGTCGTACTGGTAGGTCGTGTCGGCGGCCGTCCCGGTCGAGGACAGCTCGGAGAGGTCGCCCTCGTCGTCGTACGTGAGGGTGTCGGTGCCGGCGCGGGTCGTGCGGGTGGTGGCGTTGCCGGCGGCGTCGTACCCGTACGTGTTGACCGTCGAGTCCGTCGCGCCGGTCCGGGTGACCTGGGAGACCGCGTGCGCGGGGCCCTTGCCGGCCGCGAACGGCGTGTACGTCGCCGTCGTGTCCGAGGAGCCGGCGGTGTCGTGGTCGGTCTGGGTGAGGCGGGCGCCGGTCGCGTCGTACGTCCAGCTCTGCCAGTACGGCGAGGGTCCGCCCACCGTGGCCGCGCCGGGTGCTCCCGCGCAGTCGTCCTTCGCCGTCCAGGCCGCGCTGAGGCGCTGCGCCCAGTCGTAGGAGTAGCACTGGGTGTCGGTGGCGCCGGTCTCCAGCTTGTCGGTGATCTTCGTGATGTTGCCGGAGGGCTGGTAGGAGTACTTCGTCTGGTCGGAGATCGCCGCGCCGGACTTGGTGGTGAGGGTGGAGCCGGTCAGGCGGTGGGTCTGGTCGTCGTACGCCAGGGTCTGCTGGGTGAAGTTGCCGTCGGTCCCGTAGGTGAACTGGGAGGGTTCGTCGAACTCGGTGTACTTCAGGTCCCGGACGTACTCCCAGCCGTTGATGTCACCCGCGACGGCGATGGGGCGCGCGTATTTGTCGTAGGTGTAGCTGACGGTCTCCCCCGGAAGGGTGACCGTCGTCGGGAGACCTTCGGAGTACTCCGAAAGGGTGCCCGTGAGCTTGTAGTGGTTGGACGTCGTGTAGTTCCCGGCGAGTGCGCCCTCCGTCGAGGGGATCACCAGCTGGGTGCCCTGGACCCAGCCGTGGCTGTCGTAGCCGAGGACCTTCTTCGTGTACGCCGCGCCCGAGGTGCCGCCGACGTAGCGGGTGGAGGAGGTGGGCCGGTCCTTCTTGAGGGTGTCGTACGTCCAGGAGGCGAGCTCGTTCGCGGTGGACGGGTCGGCGCCGCCGGTGAGGTCGAACTCGGCCTTCTTGCGGCCCAGTTCGTCGTACTGGTAGCCGATCGTCTTGTGCCGGGCATCCGTGGTGGACAGGAGCTGGCCCGCGTTGTCGTACGCCGAGGTCGAGGTGCCCGTGTCGGGGTCGGTCTGGGTGGTGCGGCGGCCGAGGAGGTCGTAGCCGCTGCTCCAGACGTGGCCCTGGCCGTCGTCCTGGCCGGTCTGGTGGCCCGCCGCGTCATACGTGTAGGTGACGGTGTCCGCTACCCCTGTGGGGGTAGTCCCGTGGTAGCGCAGGAGCTTGGACAGGCGGCCTCGCGCGTCCGTGTAGGTCGTCGTCGGGGTAGTACCTGCGGGGGGTGTGACGTCCACCCGGTCCGAGCCGGGGTAGGCGGTCGTGGTGCGCCAGGTCTCGGTGGCGAAGTGGTAGGCGATGGAGGCCGTGGCCCGGCCCGCGCCGTCGTAGACCGTGCCGGTCTGGGACGGCGTCTGGTTGTCGGCGGCGTCCACCAGGGTCCCGGAGGGCGCGCCGGTGTTGTAGTACGGCGCGGAGGCGCTGACCGCCCAGCCGTGGGAGTCGTACACCGTGTCGGTGATGACCCGGCCGCCGTCCACGGTCGCCGTCTGCGTCTCGCGCGGACGCAGCAGCGCGTCGTAGAGGGAGATGGACGTCCGGTAGGTGTTGTCGTCCTGGAGGCTCTGGGTGGTGACCGTCGAAGGGGCGCCCGGGTTCAGGTCGTAGGCGTACTTGGTGTTGGGGTTCGCGGTGGTGGCGAACCCGGGGTTCCATACGGCGGTGAGGCGGCCCAGCGGGTCGTAGGTGCTGTTGGTCGCGTAGCCCGCCGCGTCCGTGGTCCTCAGGTCGGTGCCGCGTGCGGGGTCGAGGGTGGAGGTCGTGGTGAAGGCGGCGGTCTGGCCGGTGACCTGGGGGCGGGTGATCTTGACGGAGGTGGGTGAGGCGCCGGTCGCCGGGGTGAAGTCGGTCGTGGTGGTACGGCCGTCCGCGTCGGTCTCGGTGTGTTCGCGGCCGTAGGAGTCGTAGCCGGTCTTCAGCGCGGTGATGTAGTGCGGGGTGCCGTCGGCGGCGACCGAGTCGGCCTTCTGGACCATCGTCACGTCGCCCTTGGTGGGCGGCGCGGTGTTGTCCGTGGAGCCGTCGAAGAAGGTGAGGTCGTCGCTGACCAGGTCCTTCGGGTAGGTGGGGGTGGCCGCGCAGTCGACGGCGACCTCCTGGACCCGGCGGGGTGCGGGCAGGGTCGCGCCGGCGGCGTCCTTGGCGTACCAGGTGCGGGTGCAGGTGTCGTCGGCCGTGGTGGAGGTGTCGCCCTGGTCGTCGACGGCGGTGGGCAGGCCGGTCGCGGGGTCGAGGGTGTAGTCGATCTCGGTGGTCTGCTTGGTGCCGTCGGCCTTCGTGGTCACGCTGCGGGCGCGCTGCATGTTGGTGCGGCGGGCGACGAGCGGGTCCAGGCCGGTCTTCGTACGGGTCTGGGTGGCCGTCGCCGCCGAGGTCCAGGGGTCGGTGACGCCGTCGGAGAGGAGCGCGCCGCCGTCGCCGTCGTAGGACTGGGTCTCGAAGACCTGGCCGGTCAGCCAGTCGGAGTCCTTCTGGGTGTCGCCGCCGATCGCGGCGTCGAGGCTCGCGGTGCGGGTGCCGGTGGACGTCTTGTCGCCGTCCATGCCCCGGAAGTAGGTCTGCCGGGAGAGGGTGAGCGTGCCGGGCGAGGTGCCGGTGCGGGTCTCGACCTTCCCGTAGCCGCGCCACTGGTTCCAGGTGCGGTACTTGGCCTGGGTGAGGGAGTCGTCGTTGTAGTGCCAGGCGGGGTCGCCGAGGTAGCTGTAGGTGGTCTGGACGGGCAGGCCGCCGCCCGTCGGGTCCTGCTGGGTGACGGAGGTGACGACGAACTTGTTGAACCAGTCGAGCTGGGGCGAGGTCTGGCCCGGCGGGGTCCAGTACTGGGGGTAGCAGCGCAGGGTGTTGGTGTCGGCGGCCGAGGGGAGGACGGGCGTGCCGGTGCGGTGGCACTGGGGGCCCGTGTAGTTGACGGTGGTGGTGCCGCCGGACTCGGTGGTGACCTTGGTGATCCGGTAGCGGGTGATCGGCTGGTAGCCGTCGAGTCCGTCGACGCGGTTGGCGAGGGCCTGTCCGGTGAACGTGATGGGGGGCAGGGCGAGGCTGCCGCCGTCCTTGCCGGTGCGGGTGATGGACGACAGCCACAGGGCCGGGGTGGTGGTGTCCCCGGTGGCCGGGAAGGTGTGGGCGAGCGTCCAGGCGTCGACGTCCGTGTAGGCGCCGGCGACGAGCGTCTGGGTGCGGATGCCGGTGAGGCGGCGGCTGCTGAAGAACGCGGGGCCGTGGTTGTCGCAGGTGCCGGTGGACGGGCAGACCTGGTCGACGGGGACGTCGGGCCAGTGGGTGGCGTTGGCGGCCGTCATCTTGGCGGGCGCGCAGTCGAAGTTCGCGTCGGGCAGGCAGCGTTCGGCGGTGTCGAAGAGGACCTGGGCGGCGGCCGGGGACGCGGTGTCGTAGACCTTCCCGGCGAGCTGGCCGTACTGGATCTTCGCGAGGTAGCCGGAGCGCGTGTAGGGCGTGGGGGTGGTCGCGTTGTCGCGGCCGTAGTAGCCGGTCTCCGGGGTGTACCAGTAGCTGATGGCGTTGCCGTGCGGGTCGACGGTGTAGTCGAGGTTCCAGCGGTAGCCCTGCTGGCACCAGGAGGCGGCGAAGGTCGCGGCGTGGCAGGGTTCGCCGGTGTCGTTGCCGTAGACGGGGGCGGTGAACACGGAGTTCGTGGTGGCGGCGCCGGTGGTCCAGCCGGGGAGGCGGTTGAGGCCGAAGTAGTACTGGGTGCCGTCGGCGGTGGTGACGACGAAGTACTCGTTGTCGTTGTCGCCGTTGACGGTGTCGGTCCTGACCTGGATCTTCTCGCCGTTGTCGTCCTGCGGGTGCCAGGTGCCGGTGGCGTCGTCGCGGACGAGGGTGTTGGAGGAGCCGTTGAGGGACAGGGTGAGCGTGTCGGCGTCGTCCGACCAGCACTCGTCGGAGGTCTTCGGGGTGCCGTTCGCGGTGTCGTCGGCGCACGAGGCGTAGCCGCGCTCGACGAAGCCGGGCGCGTAGTCCCAGCCGTCGCCGATCCAGGAGGACTGGGCGTTGGTGGAGGAGGTCCGCCCGTCCACGGCCTGGGAGCTGTAGTCGAGGGAGACGCTCGGGGCGAGGCTGCCCGGGACGTCCGGGACGGGGACGGGGTACGAGTAGCTGAACGCGCCGCTGGAGCCGCCGGCCGACCACTGCCCGGAGGGGGCCAGGGAGGTGGCCGCGTAGCTTCCGCCGCCACCCGCCGTCCCGGCGACGGCCGCCAGCACCATGGGGGACGCGGTCGTGCGGGGCACCTGGACGGTCGCGGTGACCTGCTCGTGGCGCGCGTCGTTGGCCGAGGGCAGCGGGGTGCGGGTACGGCAGCGAGGGGCGGTCGGCGTGGTCAGGGCGCAGGCGGGGAGCTGGACGAGGCGCAGGCGGGTGGCCCAGTCACCGCCGTACGCGTCCTTGAACGCCGAGTAGTCCAGGGCGACTTGGGCGCTGCCGCCCGGGGTGGCGCTCTTGGGCTGGACGGCGACCAGGACGCCGGGCAGGCCCAGCTTCCGGGCCGCCTGCGCGCCGGGGAGGGAGATGTGGAGCTTCGTCGTGGCGGGAGCATGGCGCGGACCCGTCGGGGTGACGGTGACGGGGAGGCGGCCGGCGCGGGAATTCGCGGCGAGGGTGGTGTCGGCGGCTGCGGCCGTCGGCAAGGCCGTCTCGGCGGTCTTCGGGTTCCAGGACGGCATGCGGGGCGCGGGGACGGCGTGTCCGTGGACCGGGGTGACCGGGACCGAGCGGTCCTTCTGGGGCTTCACCAGGCGACCGGGGGCGGGCGTGGCCGCCGCGAGCGCGGTCTGGGTGGCGGAAAGAGAGAGGAGCAGGGCGAGCGTCGTCGTGAGAATCAGCCAGATCCGGGCCGTGGATCTGCGTCTGCCAATTCTTCCGAAATTTCGAACCAACCTCGTGCCGCGAGTCACCTGATATCCCCATCCCCTAGTGAAGGCCCCGTGAAGCTAACCGACGCCACAGATGGGGAGGTTAAGGAACGAATAAAGAGAATGCGCGCATATACCAAAGAGCTCAAAGCGAACTCAAAGGATCGGGAATGCGGTAACCGTCCGCCCCTTATCGACCGAAATAAGAAAAGACTTCTCCCTAGGGTGAGCGCATCACACGCACTCGCCCGGCCGGGGGGAAATCCGCATGCCCGACATACGAAGAGCCGTGACCCTGGCGCTTCTCGCACCACTGATCGCGGTGGGCCTGACAGCCGCCCCGGCTACGGCCGACAGCGCCGCCTCTTCGCCCGGTGTCCCGGCCCCGCCGCTCACCGCCTCCCGCCCCGACGGCCCGGCCGGTACGCAACTCCCGCCCGACGACTCGGGGTTGACGTCGGCCCAGGCATCCGCGCTGGCCGCGGCCCAGGCGAAGGCGTCAGCGAGCGGCAGCCCGGTCACCGTCGACGCGCTCACCACCGAGACCTCCACCGCGCAGGCCAACCCGTCGGGCACGGTCACCTGGACGAGCAGCCTCCTGCCGGCCCGCGTCCGGCAGAACGGCGCCTGGGTCCCGGTCGACGCCACCCTGCGCGCCGGCACCGGCGGCTACAGCCCCATCGCCTCCGCCGAGCCGCTCACCTTCTCCGGCGGGGGCACCGGTCCCCTCGTCACCATGACCAGCGGCACCGCCCAACTCGCCTTCTCCTGGCCGACGTCCCTGCCCACGCCGACCGTGTCGGGCGCGACGATCACCTACCCTGACGTCCTCCAGGACGTCGACCTGCGACTCACGGCCGACACGACCGGCGGCTTCTCGGAGCTGATCGTCGTCAAGACCGCGACCGCCGCCGCGAACCCCGCTCTGGCGACGCTCCAACTCACCACGCACACCACCGGATTGACGGTCACCGACGACGGCCACGACAACCTCCAGGCGGCCACGCCGAACGGCCAGGTGATGTTCAGCGCGCCACAGCCGCTGATGTGGGACTCGACGAGTACGAGTACCGTCAAGCCCCAACTCCTGGCCGAGACCGGCGACTCGGGCACGGCCGCCACGGCCACCGGCCCCGCCCCCGGCGCCCAGGTCGCCCACGTCACCGACGACGTCACCGGCTCCACCCTCTCCCTCACCCCCGACCGGACCCTCCTCACCGGCGCCTCGACCCGCTACCCGGTCTACATCGACCCCACCTGGAACCCCCACTACGCGAGCGGCGCCAAGCAGCACTACATCGAGACCCAGCAGGGCTGCCCCTCCGCGAAGAACTACGACTCCACCCAGTACGGCGACCCCGGCGTCGGCTACAACAGCTGGTCGGGCTGCATCGGCGTGGAGCGCTCGTACTTCCAGCTCGCGATCCCCTCGGCCGTGTGGGGCACGCACATCGTCGCCGCGACCGTCGACGCCAAGGAGAACTACTCGGCGAGTTGCAGCCTCTCCTCCGACGTGAAGCTGTACCTCACGGGCGCGATCGGATCCGGCACCACCTGGTCCAACAGGCCTGCCCTGTCTACCTACTTGGGCAGCAAGAGCTTCGGCCCGGCCTGCTCCAGCGAGCCCTCGGGCGGCTTCTCCGTCACCTCGACGATCGCCAAGCTGGCCGCCGCGAAGGCGTCGAGCTGGACCTTCGCGCTGGTGAACAGCCAGGAGGGCAGCGGCGACGGCACCTACTTCAAGCGGTTCGCGAACAACCCCTCGATGTCCGTCGAGTACAACCACGTCCCGGCCAAGCCCACCGGCCTCGCCGCCAAGTTCGGTACGCACTCGGCGGGTTGCGGCACGACGGCGCCGTACCCGGTGATCGGCAAGACCCTCGCGACGACCCCGCCGACCCTCAACTCCGTGGTGAGCGACGGCGACAAGGACGCCCTCGCGGCGACGTACAAGTACTGGGTAGGCAGCGGGAGCGCGACCATGACGGCCAGCGCGACGGTCGCCAGCGGCACGAACGCGCCGAAGCAACTGTCGTCCGCGTTCATGAGCGGGCTCAGGAGCGGGGACACCGTCAACTGGAACGTCACCGCGAGCGACGGCAAGGACACCAGCGGCGCCTCCTCCACCTGCCACTTCACCGTCGACCTGAGCGCCCCGGCCGCCCCGGCCGTCACCAGCGCCGACAGCCTCTACCCCGAGGACGCGGCGGGTACGACGGCGGCGGGCACGGCGGGCCGCTTCACCCTCAGCACCGACAGCGCGGCCAAGTTCCTCTACCGCCTCGACGTCAGCCCGCCGACCTCGAACACCCCGGCGGCCCAGACCGTCACCGCCTCCGGCAACAAGGCGACCGTCACCGTCACCCCGCCCGCCCCCGGCACCCACACCCTGTACGTGTACGCGGTCGACGCGGCCGGGAACGTATCGGCGCAGCAGCAGTACCAGTTCACCGCGCTCGGCCACACCGGCACGACGTACCCGAGCCTCCAGGCGGCCTTCGACAACACGGCTGTCACCGACGACGCCCACCGCGCGGACGGCGACGCGGACGGCAACGGCGCGACCTTCTCCCTCCAGGACCTCAAGGCGGCCGGCTGGCAGCCCGGCGGCAAAGTCACCGTGGACGGCGCCACGTTCACGCTCCCCTCCTTCGGCGCGACGGGCGGCGACAACGTCCTCGCGGCGAACCAGACCGTTCAACTGAGCGGCAGCGGGCGGGCGTTGGTGTTCCTCGCGTCTTCGACGTACGGGTTCGTCGGCTCGCAGCGGGCCGACGACGACGTCACCAGCCCCGCCGTGCCCGACGGCACCTCCGTCGGCGGGACCGAGTGCACGCTCGGCAACGGGCAGTACGAGGACTGCCTGGCCGGCGGCCCGGTCGGCACGGTCACGTACGCCGACGGCACCGCCGCCCAGCGGTACCACCTGACGGTCCCCGACTGGGTGTACGGCTCCCCGTCCCTGGCGGCGCTCACCCTGCCCCACCGCAACCACGCCGACGGCACCCAGGAGACCCGCTCCACGAACATCTACGCCTTCGCCGTCCCTCTCAAGGCCGGCGCCGCGCTCAGCTCGGTCACCCTGCCCGACCTCACCGACACGGCCCGCGTCGACGTGCCGGGGCTGCACATCTTCGGCATGGCGGTCCGCGACACGACGGCCGCGCCGGGCGGCGCGCACTGGACGGGGGCATGGAGCGCGCCGAACGAAGGCGCGTTCAACTACGAGACCGGCGACTACAAGGACCAGACGTTCCGCGTCACCGCCGCGCCGGGCATCGCCGGGTCGAGCATCCGCGTCCGGCTGTCCAACGCGCTCGGCCGCAGCCCGCTGACCATCGACCACACCACCCTCGCCACCCAGTCCTCCGGCGCGGCCCCCACCGCGACGCCGGCCGACCTCACCTTCGGCGGCGGCAAGGCGGTGACGATCCCGGTCGGCGGCGAGGTCTACAGCGACCCGGTGAGCTACGCGGCCACGCCCAGCAAGCGCGTCATGGTCAGCCTGCACCTGGTGAACGACACGCCCTACCTCGTCCAGCACAGCTGGGCCGCCGCGACCACCATGTACGTCAGCGCCGTCGGCTCCGGCGACCACACCGCCGACACGGCGTCCACGGCGTTCAGCGGGACGGGGACCACCTGGGGTTCGTTCACGGACGTCCTCACCGGCATCGACGTCGTCACCGACGGGAACCGGCCGACCGTCGCGGTCCTCGGCGACAACCTCGTCAGCCCCTTCGACGCCGCCACCAAGGCCGTCCTCGGCGCACCCCGACTCGCCGACGCCCTCACCGGTCCCTCGTACGGTGCCGTCGGCACCGGCATCGAGGGCAACCGCCTCGCCACCGACCTCCCCGGACAGGGCGGCCCGGCCGTCCTCACCCGCCTCGACCGGGACGTCCTCGACCTGCCCGGCCTCTCCACGGTCGTCGTCGACGAGGGCCTCCAGGACCTCGTCTCCGGCACCGACGAGACCGCTCTCGAAGCCGCGTACGACCTACTGCGCACCCAGCTCAGAGGCTGGGGCGTCAAGGTCGTCTTCACCACCCTCACCCCGTGCACCGGCTACGCCCCCTGCACGGCACCGGCCGACGCGAACCGGGTCGGCACCAACACCTGGATCACGGACCAGTTCGACGCCAACACCCCCACGGTGAGCTACGCCGACACCGAGGCGGCGGTAGGAGTACCGGACACGGCGAGCACAGCGGACCCACCCCCGCTGAACCTGAGCACCGCGGCCGACGCCGGTGACCACGTCAACCTCACGGCAGCGGGGTACGGGGCTCTGGCGGGGGCGATC
>NZ_LIRL01001189.1 GCF_001419795.1 Streptomyces niveiscabiei | reverse complement strand
GCACCGTGCCGACATCCACCACCCCCCACCCCGCCCCACAGGAAGGAACCGGTGCGTGACCACCGTTCTCACTCTGCCGAACGTCCCCGTCCCGCTCTCGCGTCTTGTGCTCGGCACGATGACGTTCGGTGACACCGTCGATCGTGCTGGTGCTGCCGAGATGCTTGCGGTGGCGCTGGATGCCGGGATCACCGGTGTCGATACCGCCAATGGGTATGCGGGCGGGGAGAGCGAGCGGATGCTCGCGGGGCTGTTGCCCGGGTGCCGGGATCGGATCGTGCTCGCGACGAAGGCCGGGATCCCGCACCCGGATCAGGGGGAGCACGCGCCGCTGTCCGCCGCGGGGATGCGGGCTGCGCTGGAGGGGAGTCTCAAGCGGCTCGGTACGGATCATGTGGACCTGTTCTATCTGCACCAGCCGGACCGTGCGACGCCGATCGCGGAGACGCTCGGCGCGGTGGCCGGGTTCGTGGCCGAGGGGAAGGTGCGGGCGCTCGGCGTCTCCAATTACGCGGCTTGGCAGATCGCCGAACTCAACCATGTCGCCGACGAGTTGGGTGCCCCGCGGCCGGTCGTCGCCCAGCAGCTGCACAATCTCCTCGCGCGGCGGATCGAGGAGGAGTACGTCGAGTACGCCGCCGTCACCGGTCTGCGCACGATGGTCTACAACCCGCTCGGCGGCGGCCTCCTCACCGGCCGCCACCGCTTCGAACAGGCCCCGGACTCGGGCCGGTTCGGGGATTCGCGGCTCGCGGAGATGTACCGGGCTCGCTATTGGGACCAGCGCCTGTTCGACGCGGTCGCCGAACTCACCCGGATCGCCGGGGAGTCGGGCATCCCGCTCACCGAACTGGCCCTGCGCTGGCTGCTGGACCGGGATTCGACGGACGCGCTGCTGCTGGGCGGCTCGCGCACCGAGCACCTGCGGGCCAACATCGCGGCGGCCGGGGCGGGTTCACTGCCGGCCGACGTGACGGCCGCGTGCGACGCGGTCGGTGCGGCGCTGCGCGGCCCGATGCCGGCGTACAACCGCTGACCCGCCACCACCGCCAAGGACACCGCCAACCCGCATCACTGACTGGGCCACCACTGACCAGGCCACCACCGACTCGCCATCACTGGCTGGATCACCACCGACCAGGCCGCCACCGACTCGCCACCACTGGCTGGATCACCACCGACCAGGCCGCCACCGACTCGCCACCACGAACAAGGCCACCACCAACTGGCCAGCACTACTCGCCGCCACCAGCAAGGCCACCACCAACTGAGCCAGCACTGACCAGGCCACCACCGACAAGGACACCCCCCATGACCCCGGCAGAGTTCACCGCCGCCCTCCGTGCCCGTGAGCACCTCCTCGGCTACTGGTGCCTGTTGGACGCACCCGTGGCCACCGAGCGCATCGCCCGCCTCGGTTACGACTACGTCGCCCTGGACGCCCAGCACGGGCTGTTCGGCTACTCCGGCATGCTCAACAACCTCCTCGCGATCGACTGCAAGGGCTCGACGGCCGTCGGTCTGGTCCGGGTCGAGGCGAACGCCCCGGCGCCGATCGGCCGGGCCCTGGACGCCGGGGCGGCGGGGGTGATCGTGCCGCTGGTGGACTCGGCGGAGCAGGCCGCCGAGGCCGTGGCCGCCGTACGGTATCCGCCGCTCGGGCGGCGTTCGTACGGGCCGATGCGGTCGGCTCTGCGGATCGGGCCGGACCCGGCGGACGCGCACGGCGCGACGGTCGTGCTGGCGATGATCGAGACGGCGGAGGGGCTCGCGAACGTCGAGGAGATCTGTGCGACGCCGGGCCTGGACGGTGTGTATGTGGGCCCCTCGGATCTGCGGATCGCGCTGGGCGGGGCCTCGTCGACGGATCCGGCGCTCGCGGACGTCTTCGAGGCGGCGCTGGTCGCGGTCAGGGAGGCGGCGGCGCGGGCGGGTGTCGCGGCCGGTATCCACAACCCGGACGGGTCACGGGCGGCGAAGCGGCTGGCGGAGGGCTTCACGTTCGCGACCGTCGCCTGCGACCTGGTGCACCTGGAGCAGTCCGCCCGCGACCATCTGGCCTCGGCCCGCACGCCTGGAGCAAGCCTGTGACGACCGCACTCCCCGCCGTATACGACCGTGACGACACGGTCCTGCCCACGCCGACCGTGCAGAGCCACGCCGCGAACCTGACCGTCCTGCCGGGCGGCGGTCTCGGCTGTGTGTGGTTCGGCGGCACGCAGGAGGGCATGGCGGACATCTCCGTCTGGTTCTCCCGCCTCGCGCCCGGCGCCACGCAGTGGACGGAGCCGGTGCGTCTCTCCGAGGACGCGACGCGCTCCGAGCAGAACCCGGTCCTCTTCCCCCACCCCTCGGGCGCCCTGTGGCTCCTGCACACCGCCCAGCGCGGCGGCGACCAGGACACGGCCGAGGTACGGCTGCGGGTGAGCGACGACGGCGGCGCGACCTGGGGGCCGACCCGCACCCTGTTCACGGGCGGCGTGTTCGTCCGTCAGCCGCCGGTCGTGCTGCCCTCGGGCCGCCTGCTGCTGCCCGTCTTCCGCTGCGTCCTCACCCCGGGCCGGCGCTGGACCGGCGATCAGGACACCAGCGCCGTGAAGATCAGCGACGACGACGGCGCGACCTGGCGCGAGGAGGCGGTGCCGGGCTCGACGGGCCTCGTCCACATGAACGTGCACCGCCTCCCGAACGGGTTCCTGTGCGCGCTCTTCCGCAGCCGCCGCGCGGACCATGTCCACCGGTCCCTGTCCGTGGACGACGGCGAGACCTGGACCGAGCCCGAGCCGCTGGACCTCCCCAACAACAACTCGTCGATCCAGTACGTCCCGCTCACGGACGGCCGCCTCGCCCTGGTCTACAACCACAGCAGCGCCCTGGACGCCACAGACCGGCGGGTCTCCCTGTATGACGAGATCGACGAGGCGGGCGGTCTCGCCGTCCAGGAGGACACCGCCGGCTCCCCGGTCTCGTCCGCGTTCTGGGGCGCCCCGAGGGCCCCGCTGTCCCTGGCCTTCTCCGACGACGCCGGCCTCACCTGGCCCGCGCGCGCCGACCTGGTGACCGGGGACGGCTACTGCCTCACCAACAACTCCCGCGACGGCCTGAACCGCGAGCTCTCGTACCCGTCGATCGTCCAGAGCCCGGACGGGGATCTGCACATCGCGTACACGCACCACCGCAAGGAGATCCGGCACATCCGGCTGCGCGGGTCCTTCGGTTAGGGCAACTGCCGTACCTTGTCGGGCCGTTCTTCGCTGTCCGCGCCGAGGCGCGCGAGCAGCCGCATCCCGTCCTCGGCGGCGCTGCCGGGTGCCGCCGAGAGGACGATCAGCTCCATGCCCGACTCGTCCGGGAGGGCGAAGTTCTCCTGGTGGAGTTCGAGGAGGCCGACGAGGGGGTGGCGGAATGCCTTGCGGCCGTGGGTGCGGGCGCGGACGTCGGCGCGGGCCCAGAGGCGGCGGAAGCGTTCGCTGCCCATGGACAACTCGCCGATGAGGGAAGCGAGTCGGGGGTCGTCGGGGTATTTGCCCGCGGCCAGGCGGAGGTGGCCCACGACGTCGAGGGTGCACGTCTCCCAGTCGGCGTACAGGCCGCGTTCCTTCTCCTCCAGGAAGAGGTGGCGGGCCGTGTTGAGGCCCGGGATCGGGCGGCCGTAGAGGAGTCCGGCGAGGCGGTTGCCGGCGAGGACGTTCAGGCGGTGGTCCAGGATGAACGCGGGGGCGTCGGTGACCAGGCCGAGGACGCGCAGGAGCTGCGGCCGTACACGTCCGGTGGGGGCCTTCGCGCGGCGGCGGGGCTGGTGGGCGAGGCGGTGCAGGTGGTCGTGTTCGGTCTCGTCGAGGCCGAGGACGCGGGCGAGGGCGTCGAGGACCTGTTCGGAGGGCTGGGTGGCGCGGCCCTGTTCGAGGCGTACGTAGTAGTCGACGCTGACGCCCGAGAGGTGCGCGACCTCCTCGCGGCGCAGGCCCGCGACCCGGCGGCGCCGGTCGACGGGGATGCCGGAGGCCGCCGGGTCGACCCGGGCGCGCCGGGTCCGCAGGAAGCCCGCGAGATCGTCCATGGGCTCCAGTATGGCGCCGGTGGCGGGCGTGAGGGTGGTCCTGCGAATACCAGGAAGTCCGGTCCGACGGTATGGGTGGCCCTGAACAACGAGCGTTCGTGGCCCCAGGATCGAGGGCATCCGATCCGAAGGAGAGTTCCCGTGAAGACGCTGATCGTCCACGCCCACCCCGAGCCGCAGTCGCTCAACGGCTCGCTGACGGACCTCGCCGTGCGGACCCTGGAGGGTGCCGGGCACGAGGTGCGGGTGAGCGACCTGTACGCGATGGGCTGGAAGGCCGTCGTGGACGCCGACGACTACGGCCCCGCCGCGTCGTCCCCGCTGAAGGTGGCCCTCGACTCGGGCCGCGCCTTCGACACCGGCACCCTCACGGCCGACGTCCGCGCCGAGCAGGAGAAACTCCTGTGGGCCGACACGGTCGTCCTCCAGTTCCCGCTGTGGTGGTACACGATGCCCGCGATCCTCAAGGGCTGGGTGGACCGGGTGTTCACGTACCACTTCGCGTACGGCGTCGGCGAGCACAGCGACACGAAGTACGGCGACCGTTATGGCGAGGGCACCCTCGCGGGGCGGCGGGCGCTGGTGTCGGTGACCGTCGGTGGCCCCGAGTCGCACTACTCGGCGCGCGGCATCAACGGCCCCCTGGACGACGTGCTGTTCCCGATCCAGCACGGCATCCTCCACTACCCGGGCCTGGAGGTGCTCCCGCCGTTCGTGGTGCACGGCGCCGACCGGATCACCGACGCGGAGTTCACGGACGTCGCGAAGGCGTGGGTGGAGCGGCTGCTCGCCCTGGAGTCGACCGAGCCGATCGGGTTCAGGCGGCAGAACTTCGGCGACTACGAGATCCCGTCGCTGCGGCTCAGGGAGGGGCTTGAGCCGGCGGGGAGGACGGGGTTCGGGCTGCACGTGCGCGGCTGACCTGCGGGTTCGGGCAGCGTACGGAAGAACAGCCAGCTCAGCACCGGCATCAGGACGAGCGGGGTCAGCGCGGTCCGCAGGCTCGTGGCGTCGGCGAGGGCGCCGATGGCGGGGCTCGCGAGGCCGCCGATGCTGACGGTCAGGCCGAGGGTGATGCCGCTGGCGGTGCCGACGCGGGAGGGGAGGTAGTCCTGGCCGAGGGTGACCTGGAGGGAGAAGGGGACGTACAGGCCGATCGAGGTCAGGGCCACGAAGAGGTAGAGCGCCGGGCCCGGTGTCCATACGACGCCGGCGACGGATACGGCGGTCAGGACGTACGACCAGCGGGAGACGGTGACGCGGTCCCAGCGGTCGGCAAGGGCGCCGCCCAGCAGGGAGCCGCCGGCGCCGCCGAGGTAGAGGACGGTCAGGGCGGCGGTCCCGGCTGCCGTGCCGCCGCCCACGCGCTGGCGGGCGTACAGGGCGATGAAGGTGCTCAGGCCGACGAAGGTGACCGACCGGAAGACCACGGCGAGGGACAGTTTCACGAAGGAGGCGGTGTCGTCGGGGCCGGGCGGGAGCGCCGTACCGGGTCCCGCCGTGCGCCGGTGGAGGGCGTGGACCACCGGCAGGCACAGGGCGGTTCCCGCGAGGGCGGGCAGGAGCAGCAGGGGGGTCCAGCGCAGTCCGCCGGTGGCGATCACGGCGGTGACCAGGAGGGGGGCGAGGGCGAAGCCGATGTTGCCGCCCGTGGCGAACCAGCCCATGGCGCGGTGGCTGCCGCCGGCGGCGAGGCGGGCGACGCGCGCGGACTCCGGGTGGTAGGCGGCGACGCCGATGCCGGAGAGGGCGACGGACGCGAGGGTGAGCGGGTAGGAGCCGGTCAGTCCGCTGAGCGCGATGCCGAGGCCGCCGAGGAGGGTGCTCGCGGGGAGCAGCCAGGGCATCGAGCGGCGGTCGGTGAGGACGCCGAACACCGGCTGGGCGACCGAGGAGAGCAGGGAGGCGGCGAGGACGATGCCCGAGGCGACGGCGTACGGGTAGGCGCGCTCGGCGATGAAGAACGGCACCAGGGCCGCCACGGCGCCTTGGTAGACGTCGACGCAGGCGTGGCCCACGGACAGCAGGACGATCGAGGTGTTCCTTCGCATGCCGTCATGCTCCGGGCCGGACGCCCTGTCGCGCTTTCGATAAACTGCCAGGTGATGACGGAATTCCGCCACGATCCGGTGGCCCCGACCCGCACCCAGTGGCTGGCGCCCGGCGCGGCGATCGACGCGCACCGCCACGACGACCACCAGATCGTCTACGCGGGCCGTGGCGTGCTGTCCGTCACGACCGACGCCGGGTCCTGGGTGGCGCCGGGCACGCGCGCGATCTGGGTGCCCGCCGGCACGGTGCACGCGCACCGGGCGTACGGCGAACTCGACCTGCACCTGGTGGGGTTGCCCGCCGCAGAGAACCCGCTCGGCCTCGACGCGCCGACCGTCCTGGCCGTCGGCCCGCTGCTGCGGGAACTGCTCATCGCCTACACCGGCGACAGCGGCGGCGACACCCCCGAGCGGTCCCGGCTGCGTGCCGTGCTCCTCGACCAGTTGCGTGCCTCGCCGCAGCAGCCGCTGCACCTTCCGGCGCCCACGGCTCCCCTGCTGCGCGGTCTGTGCGGCATCCTCCAGGCCGACCCCGGCGACAGCCGCACCCTCGCCGAACTCGGCCGCGAGGTCGGCGCGAGCGACCGGACGCTGTCCCGGCTCTTCCGCGCCGACCTCGGCATGACGTTTCCCCAGTGGCGCACCCAGTTGCGGCTGCATCACGCGCTGGTCCTGCTGACCGAGGGGGTTGCGGTGACGGCGGTCGCGCATCGGTGCGGATGGTCCTCGGCGAGCGCGTTCATCGAGGTGTTCCGGCGTACGTTCGGTCACACGCCGGGCTCACACGGCGGGTAGCAGCGGGGCGGCGACCTTCAGGCGGTCGTGCTCGATCAGCCAGCGGACGGATTCGAGGACGGCGGCCTCCGGTTCGTAGCGCGGGGCGTAGCCGATGAGGGTCCTGGCCTTCTCGATGGTGAGGCAGTGGCTGCGGTGGAGGTGCTCCCAGCTGTTCTGGGCATGCTCGGGGGTGGTGGTCGTACGGAACTCCTCCCAGGTCACCGGCTCAAGCCGCGCCGTCCGCCCGAACCAGC
Source organism: Streptomyces niveiscabiei (assembly GCF_001419795.1). Taxonomy (GTDB): domain Bacteria; phylum Actinomycetota; class Actinomycetes; order Streptomycetales; family Streptomycetaceae; genus Streptomyces; species Streptomyces niveiscabiei. The sequence goes on along the minus strand of NZ_LIRL01001189.1, from coordinate 1,199 downwards.
CGGCCGCGATGTCCGCGTAGCCGCGTACGGTCAGGGCGGTCGGGGCGACGACGTTGAAGTCCTCGCCCGCCGCCGCGTCCCGGTGGTCGATGGCCCGCTCGAAGGACTGGGCGACGTCGTCGGCGTGGACGTGGTGCATCGACTCGGCGCCGATGCCGGGGACTTTGAGGGGCTGTCCGGCGGACAGGGCGTACCAGACGGCGGGGTCGAGGTTGCCGAGCGCGTTGACCGGTTCCCAGCCGGGGCCGACGATGTGGCCGGGGTGCAGGGACGTGGTGACCAGGCCGCCGTTCGCGGTCTCCGCCTTCAGCATCCGGGCGATGCGGTCCTTCTGGATGCCGTACTCCCCCACCGGGGGTGTGCCGCCGGTCTCGGAGATCGGCAGCTTGTCGCTGGGGCCGTAGCGCCACAGGGTGCCGCAGTGCAGGAGGTGTCCGGCCCTGCCGCGCAGCCGCTCGACCAGGGCGGTCGCCGAGTCCAGGGTGAAGCAGACGAGGTCGACGACGGCGTCCGGCGCGAGGGCGGCGACCCGGTCGCCGAAGGTGCCCTCGGCGTCCTCCTGCTGCCGGTCGGCGACGACCTGCCGCACCTGGTCCCATTCGGGGGCGGCGGTGTAGGCGGTGCTGGTGCCCCGGCTGATGTTGATCACTTCGTGTCCGGCCCGCACCAGACGGGGTACGAGGAAGGTGCCGATGTGGCCGCTTCCGCCGATGACGACGACTCGCATGCGTCTCCCGCTCATTGCCTCGTTCTTGCCGTTTCTGACGCCAACCCTAAAGGCGGCCGGGGTGACGGGGCCTGGGCCGGACCCTTCCGCTTCGCTCCGGCGCACGACCCTGTGGGTCCGTGGGCGCCGGGGGCGTGGCGAATGGGTTTCGGTGCGTGCGGCTCGTGCGGTGAATCGCGCTCCGGTGAAAGCGCCCTACACGCACCCCGGGGGCGGCACGGAGCATGACAACCGGTTCCCGGGATCTTCGGTGAGCGGCGCGTCCTGCACTTCTTCGTGTCCTGCGCTTCTGCGTGTCCTTCGGCCTTCGTGTCTTTCGGTCTTCGTGTCCTTCGAGGGGTGTCCATGTCCAAGTGTGTCGTGTTGTTCCCTGGTCAAGGGGCCTATGTGCCGGGGGCGTTGTGTGCTCTCGCCGAGTCAGAGCCCGTGGTGGGTGACGTGCTGGCGGTGGTCGACCGGGCTGCTGCGGGGG
>NZ_LIRL01001188.1 GCF_001419795.1 Streptomyces niveiscabiei | reverse complement strand
AGGACGGCCCCGGCACCGGCCCCGACGAGGGCCGTGGACGACGACGACCCGGACCCCGAGGACTCACCGACACCCGTGTCGGCGGCCCCCTTCGGCACGACCGACACCTGCCCCGAGTCCTTGCCCGAGTCCGTGGCCGGCTCCTGGGCCGGCGCCCTGGTCGGGTCCACGACGCTCGGCACCGCGCTCGGCTCACTCGGCACCTTCGTCGAGTCCACGGCGCTCGGCTCAGGGCTCGGCGCCTCGGCGACGGTCGGCACCGGCGACGGAGTGTCGGCGGACGCCACCCCCGCACCGGTCAGTACGACGACACCGGAGAGGACCAAGGCCCCCAGCACACCACGAGCAGTACGACGCATCCGTTCGCTCTCCTTCTTCGGTCCACCCGGGCGGGGTGGAATCGAGCGGAGAGACGAGACAGGGGGAGGGTCAGTTGTAAAGAGAAGGCAAAGTCGCGCGGGCCTCGTCAGACCAGCGGCTCGTCCCTCGGCACCAGCATCACCCGGTGCAGATTGCAGCGCGGGCCCTCCTCCTCAGGTATGGCCGCCTGGTGGGCCTGGAGAGCCATGCTGACGAGACTGATCAGGAGGTCGACGTCCGAGTCGCAGTCCAGGTGGACCGTGACCCAGCGGGAGCCCGGGAGGAGGCGGATGGCCGTGGAGGCGCGCAGGTCGCGGGAGAGCCGGTGAATGGCCTGGCCGGTGAGGTGGAGGTCCACCTCGTGCGCGGAGTGGAAGTGAACGATCTCGCTGTGCGCGGAACGCAGGGCGGGGCCCGTACCGCACGCGGCTGTCACCGTCGTGAGGTCGGGCCAGCTCGCCAGTCGTTCATGGGCGCGCTCGGCCGGTGTCATGACCCCATCGTCGCCGGATAACCGCCCCGCTACCAGAGGTTGAGTGTTCCGTAACCTGCCCGTGAGGTGGAAAAGAGCGGAGGGCCACGGTCCGCTCGCGTTCCGTGGCCCAATACTCCCTCGTCACACACCAGTTATGGGGCGTAGTCCTCAGGTATTACCCGGGTAC
>NZ_LIRL01001187.1 GCF_001419795.1 Streptomyces niveiscabiei | reverse complement strand
GGGTGACCGGAGCGGCGACGGCCGCCGCTCCGGCGCCCGTCGCCGCTCCGGTCACCCCGGCTCCGGCGCCCGCCGCCACCGCCGGTGACGACGGTGCGTACGTCACGCCGCTCGTCCGCAAGCTCGCCGCCGAGAACGGTGTCGACCTCGGGTCCGTCAAGGGCACGGGCGTGGGCGGCCGTATCCGCAAGCAGGACGTCGTCGCCGCCGCCGAGGCCGCGAAGGCCGCCGCCGCTCCGGCGCCCGCCGCCGCTCCGGCCGCTGCCGCCGCGCCGAAGAAGACGGCCCCCGTTCTGGAGGCGTCGCCGCTGCGTGGCCAGACCGTCAAGATGCCGCGCATCCGCAAGGTCATCGGCGACAACATGGTCAAGGCGCTGCACGAGCAGGCGCAGCTGTCCTCGGTCGTCGAGGTCGACATCACGAAGCTGATGAAGCTCCGCGCCCAGGCCAAGGACTCCTTCGCCGCGCGCGAGGGCGTCAAGCTCTCGCCGATGCCGTTCTTCGTCAAGGCCGCGGCCCAGGCCCTCAAGGCCCACCCGGTCATCAACGCGAAGATCAACGAGGCCGAGGGGACCATCACCTACTTCGACTCCGAGAACATCGGGATCGCGGTGGACTCCGAGAAGGGCCTGATGACCCCGGTCATCAAGGGCGCCGGCGGCCTCAACCTCGCCGGTATCGCCAAGGCCACCGCCGACCTCGCCGGCAAGGTCCGCGCCAGCAAGATCACGCCGGACGAGCTGTCCGGGGCGACCTTCACGATCTCCAACACGGGGTCGCGCGGCGCGCTCTTCGACACGATCATCGTGCCGCCGGGGCAGGTCGCGATCCTCGGCATCGGTGCCACGGTCAAGCGGCCGGCCGTCCTGGAGACGGAGGAGGGTACGGTCATCGCGGTCCGCGACATGACCTACCTGACCCTCTCCTACGACCACCGCCTGGTCGACGGCGCGGACGCGGCGCGCTACCTGACCGCCGTGAAGGCGATCCTGGAAGCGGGCGAGTTCGAGGTCGAACTCGGTCTCTGATCGTTTTTGCTGTACGTCGTCGCCCTCGCCGGAAATCCTCCGGCGGGGGCTTCGTCGTGTCGTCCCGGCCCTGCCGTGTAAGTCTCGTCTCACCTGCGTAAAAGGGCCCCCACGTGCCCTGCCTGCGGCGGTTCCCGGCCGTATTGTCTAAACGTCAAACGTCTTGAGGAGCCCACATGACCGCGCCCGTCGTCCACTCGCTGCGCGAACAGATCCGCGAGCACATCGTGGAGGGGATCGTCAGCGGGCGCTGGAAGCCGGGCGAGCGGATCGTGGAACGCCGGATCGCGACGGAGCTGGAGGTGTCCCAGACGCCGGTCCGCGAAGCGCTGCGCGAGCTGGAGTCCCTGCGCCTCATCGAGTCGGCTCCCAACAAGGGCGTACGCGTACGGAACCTGACGGCAGCAGACCTGGAGGAGAGCTACCCGGTTCGCGCGGGCCTGGAGGCGATCGCGGCGGAGCTGGCGGCGGAGACGCTGGCGGTGGACTGCTCGGCGCTTGAGCCGCACGTGGTGGCTCTGTACGAGGCGGACCGCCTCTCCGACGGCACGGGCCAGGTGCGCCACACGGTCGCGTTCCACCGGGAGTTGGTGCGGGCGGCCGGGAACTCGGTGCTGCTGCACACATGGGAGGGCCTGGGCATCGAGGTGTTCACCGCGCTGTCGATCCGCTGGCTGGGGACGGTGCAGCAGTCGTACGCGGAGGAGCACGAGGAACTGGTGGCGGCGTTCAAGAGGCGCGACCCGAGGATCGCGGACTTGGTGAAGGCACACGTCTTGGGGTGCGCGCCGAGCGCGTGAGGGGTGGGGTGGTGACGGTGGGCTGGCGAGTGCGGGTCCGTCGTGGCCGTTCGCGCAGTTCCCCGCGCC
>NZ_LIRL01001186.1 GCF_001419795.1 Streptomyces niveiscabiei | reverse complement strand
CCCCCACACCAGCGCCGGCAGATGTGGCGCATCCACCTCCGCACCAACACCCCCGCCTCCTGACCCGTCGAAGCCTCCGCCCCCTCACTCCCACTCCAAGACCCACTCACCCGACAGGAACACCCACAACCGTGACCCGCTTCACCGTCCTCGACGAGACCCGCCGCCACCCCGGCCTCGCCGAGCAGATATCCGCCATCCTGCACACCGTCGCCCCGCTCGTGACCCAGACGACGGGCCTGGCCGTTCCGCCGGCCGTCCGCTTCCGCCTGCTCACGCCGAAGGAGTGGCGCGCCGCTTACCGGTACAACGGCGGGCGCATCCTGACCCGGGACATCGCCGACCTGGAGATGACGCCCAAGGAGATCACCCAGATACGCCGCGCCCTCAAGATCAGCGGCATCCTCCCCGTCCTCCTGTGGCCGCTGATCGCCGGGGTGACCATGGAGGCCGCCGACGGCCAGGTCGAGACCGTGATGGTGCCCCGCACGCTCCAGCACGTCGGATACGACACCAACGCGCAGTGTCTGACCCAGATCGTCGCGCACGAGCTCGTCCACCAGGCGCAGCTCGCGGCCCGTGCCGGCGTGTGGGAGGAGACCCTGTTCGCCGGCCGCCGGGGACGCGACCCCCAGGCCGGACCGACCGTGGTGGAAGGACACGCCTGCTGGGCCGACCGGGAGATCACGACCCGCCTCTACGGCGCACCGGTCGACGCCGCCCAGCACGCCAGGCCGTCGCGGCGCTTCCGGCTCCATAAGGCGATCACCGACATCACCAGGCTCAGCCGTCTCAACGCCCACTACGCCCAAGGGCTCCGGCTCATCACCCAGGCCGTCGGCCTATGCGGCACCGACGTGGTCAACCAGGTCTGGACCGACGCCTCCCTGCTGCCCACCGCCGAGGAGATCACCGACCCCGAGACCTGGGCCCGGCGGCTCGCCGCCGCCTCCCCGGCCGGCCCCGGCCTCACGGCCGAACCGGCCGGACAGAGCTGACCGGCAGCCGGCAGGAGGAGGCGGGCAGACGTGGAGAAGACCACCCGGACAGGGGCCGATGCCGTCGGGCCGGACGATCGCATCACCACGCCCGCCGACAACCCCGGCGCGCAGCCCTCCGACTGGGAACAGGCCCTGGACAGCCTGCCCGCGGCCTGGCCGAGATCCCTCCAGGCGCAGGCGGCCGACCCCGTAGTGCGGGCGGCCGTCCGCCGTGCCTACACGGCGGGTCTTTCCCTCGCCGGGATCCGCCGTCGCACCGGGCGCTCCGTCAAAGCCCTGAGGCTGATCCTCTCCCTGGAAGGGGTGCTGCGCGCCTCGGGCGGACGGGGCCTGCGGCCGGGCCTGCCCGAGGGGTATCCGATCTGGTCGGCCTACACGACGGCGGTGATACACCGGCGGATCGCCGAGGGGACGTACCCGGCTGCGACGCCCTTGCCGCCCTACCGGGTGCTGGCCGCCGAGCTGACGGTCTCGCGCAGCGCCGTCTGCGCGGCGGTCCGGCGGCTGAAAAGCGAAGGGCGGCTGCGCAGGGAAGGACGCCGTCTCGTCATCGAAGCCTGCGGGGCGGCCCGCCGCCGCAACCCTGCCCGTGGGGCGGGAGGAAGAAGGGGGCCGCCTCGTGCGCACGGCCCGGCAGACCGGGCCAGGCCGCCGACGCCCCCGAGCCCCCGCTTCTCCCCGTCTCACCTGAGCACCGGCCGATGGCCGCAAGCCGGCCACGACAACCGCCAGGCGAGCGACACCGGCGGGCTCCCGGCCGCCGCCCGGCCCGTTCCCGCTCACCCCCGAACTCCCGCCCGAGAAAACTGACACCCCGCATGACCCACCTCCACATCCGCAACCAGGCCGGCCGCCACTACGACGGCCTGGCCGAACAGCTCACCGCCATCGGCGACGAGGTCCTCCCCCCCGGCGACCAGGACATAGCTGAACTCCACACCTGGATCAGGTCCGCCACGAACACCGCGTCCACGTCCTCACCCACCTCCCCCCGCTCCCAGGCCCACTGAAGGACCGTCTCCGTCAGACGGCCGCTGCCGGTGGGCGGATGCCCGGTGGTTCTCCAGCAGATCACCCCGCAGCGACCCGGTGGCCACCACCTCGAACGGCGCGTCCACCGACCGCACGACCGCACGGCGCAGCGCCGCCGTCATCAACTCGTCCTTGTTCGCCCACCGCCGGTACACCGTCCAGCTGGAAGGTGCGGCAAAGTGGCTGCCCGGCCGCGTCACCTCGGTGTGGATCTCCGCTCATGCAGCCGTCGGCCCGCCCACTCCGCTGCCCACCCGGGCGAACCTGCTGACGCCTGCTTCAGCGGCCTTGGCCGAGCGGGTGGTTGGACCCCTGGGCGGAGATGAGAGTGGCCGCTTTTGTGAGCTCGGTGGCGAAGCGCTCCACGGCCTCGTAGGGGAAGCGGTGGCTGGGCCCGCTGAGCGAGAGCGAGGCGATGACCTTGCCGGAGCGGCTGATCACCGGGACGGCCACCGCGGTCAGGACCTCGCCCCATTCGCTGCTGCTGACCGCGTAGCCGCGGTGCGCCACCTCCTCTGCCCAGGCGCGCAGCCGGTCGGCGGGCGTGTCGCCGTGAGGAGTTGACGCGGCGATGCACCGCAGCAGGTTCTGGGAGGCGTCGTGCAGGAGGACTTTGGACGAGGCTCCGGCCCACAGCGGCTGCTCGTCGGGAAAAACGCGGTGCGTCCCGGGGCTCTTGTGAGGCGGTGGTCAGCCGTCGAGGACGGGTCCGGCCGTGTCGAGTGCGGCTCCCGCGACGGCCGGCCCGGCGGGGTGGCGGGAGCCTTCGCGCCGGTCTCTCAGTCGCCCATGATGACGGTTTCGCCGTCGTCCTCGCCGCCGCCGTCGGAGACGATGTTGGGGAAAGCGCCTCCTTGGCCGTCCCCCAGGACGATGATGTCGCCGTCCTCGTCCCGGGGGGCTGAGGCGGCGCGGACGCCGCCGTGCCGCTGCGAGCCGTGTGGTTCCTTCACGGCCGTCGCGGTCGCGCCCGGGATTCCGCGCGCTTGGGCCTGCTCGTAGCGCAGGCCGAAGACGTTGCTGTTGCCGAGGCAGTAGTCGGTCGCGCTGGGGCAGTCGTCCTTCTGGTCGAGCCAGTGGACAGCGAGGTCGTCGTGCCGCCAGACACCCACGGTGTCCGCGCCCGGCTCGCGGAGGACGATCCGGTCCAGGCACAGCCCGTTGCCGCCGCCCTTGGAGATCTCCACCCCGGTGACGGTGCCGAAGCCGTCGGGAGCGCCGAGCTGGTAGGTGTCGTTGTCGTTGCGTTCGAAGTCGTTGTACCAGGACTTGTCCAGGAGCACCCATGCGGACGCGTCGTTCGTGGCGTTGCGGAGCGTCTCTAATCAGCTAAGCGATCCCATGTCAGACGTAGCGTCTGGCAACGGGATTGTCCACCGTGGAGGGGTGGCGTGGGCGTGCAGGTGGAAGCCTGCGCCCAGTGCCGCTCCTCGTGGCTGGTGCTTGTTGGTGGGTGTGCTGATCGTCGTCACGCCCTGGTGCCGGTGGGCTGCGCGGGGCAGCCGGTTCCGGTCCGTGTGAGCGTGTCCCTCCGGACGCTGGCCCGCCGGACCCGAAGGTCTGTCAGGGGAGGGTGTCCGGCGTCGCCTGGGCGTCGGACGTGTAGTTCGAGGCCGGGTGGGGCCGGTCTTGGACCGGTCGTTCCGGCTGGTGTTGTCGGTACTCGGCGTGACGACCGCGCCCGCTTCGAGCGTGTCCACCACTGTGCGGATCGCCATCGCGCCGCTGGTGCGGTCCGTGACGGTCTTGGTCTGGTGGGTGAGGCCCCGTGCGGCGATGCGCCGCCACGCCCCGTTGTCCCGGTCGCCCTGCCACCGGCAGGAGGGGCAGAGTGCCCATTTCCATCCGGGTGTGGTGGGCCGGTCAGGGGCTTTGCGGTGCCGCAGCGGGGTGAGGCAATGGGGACAGTGCTTGGAAGTGTGGCGCGCCGGGACGGTGACGAGGGCGATCCCTACTTCGGCGGCGAAGTGGCGCATGCGGTCCACGATCTGTCCGCGCACTTGCTGGGAGAGGCGGGTGTTCATGGTGCGGCCCATGCCCCTGGCTTCCATCGACCGCAGGTCTTCGACGTAGATCACCGTGGCCGAGGCGGTAATGGCCTGATCCACTGTCCAGCGTGCGGCAGCCGACGCGAGGGCGTCGTTGAGATGGGAACGCCGGTCATAGACGTGCCTGATCTCATCGGACAGGACCGTGTGCCTGGCGGTCAGCGAATGCTGCTCGTCCCCGCCGGTGAGCCGCTGGTAGTGGTCGGACTTGGCGTGCAGGTGCTCGGACAGGCGCCGGAGCCGGTGCTGTTTGGCGAGGACCCCGGCGGCGCGGAACTGTCCACCGGAGCCGAGGGCAGTAATCTGGCCGTCGTCGTGCAGGCGTGCGGCTCCGGCGGACAGCAGGGTGTTCAGGCCCCAGTCCACGCCCAGCGCGATCGTGTGACCGGTGCGGGAAGCCCTGGGAACGGCGTGGGTGTAGGCGAGATCCGCCCGGACCCGGCCCTGGTGGATACGCAGGGTGGGCAGGTGCAGCACCGCACCGGCCGGGATCGTCGCAGGCAGCACCATGGGGCAGGCGACCCAGGCCCAGTCGTTGTACGAGGCCGGGTCGGGGCGGGTGGGCAGTTG
>NZ_LIRL01001185.1 GCF_001419795.1 Streptomyces niveiscabiei | reverse complement strand
CGGCCCGGGCCGAGGCGGGCGACTGCTCCAGAAGGGTGATGAGTTCGGCCAGTTCCTCCAGGGACCGGTCGGCGACGGCGGCTCGGACGAGGCCGTCGACGGCGGTGCCGGGCGGAGGGGTGTCGGGGGGTGCGAGGCGCTCGCCCCCGGGTATGGCGGTCGGGTTCGGACGGACGGACGGAGAGCGGGTGGTCATGCTGTTCTCCATGAAATGGGTGCGGCCACATCAGCGCCCCCGAGTGCGGCACGCGGCTACCCTGCCCATTAGGGACACCCGTACGGCTTCGCGCCACTCGGGTGAGCCGCTGGGGTGAGCCAAGCCTCTCCAAACCCGCGGTCCGGGAACCTACTAGGCGATACGAACGTCTTGTGCGGGTACCCCGAACAGTGGGAGCCGCGCCGTGCGGCCCCCTCGGACCCCCGGGAGGGGACGTGGACACGACCACGACGGTGATCGTCGTCGCCGCGCTCCTCGCGGCCGTCGTGCTCGCCGCCGCCGTCGCCGTGGCCGTACGGCTCGTGCGGACGCGGCGGGAGCTTCGGCGGGCCGGACTGCCGACCGGGCCGCGCTGGATCTTCTGGGGCGCGGTCCTCTACTTCGTGCTGCCGACCGACCTGTTGCCCGACCCGGTGTACCTGGACGACATCGGGGTGCTGCTCCTCGCGCTCCGTTCCCTCCGCACCTCGTCCAAAGACCTCGTCTGAACCGGATCAACCTTTTCGTCCCCCCGCGTGGTCTCCAGAGCCGGGCACCGAACGCGCCGCGATCACGCACCGTAAGGAAACCAATCACCCGTTCGATTCGTATAAGTCAATGGAAGCCCAAGTGAATCACCGGGCGACGCGACGACGCGGCAGACGACGGCTTGGTCGGCGCAGCACGGAAGAGGAGAGACGATGCAACCGTTCGCGCTCAACTACGCACGCCCGGCGGCGGAGTTCGAGGCCACGACTCCGTACGCCTACGACCCAGGAATGCAGTTGAACGTCACCTCGGACGGGAGGATCGCCGCGGCGGACCTCACCCTGCTCAGGGAACTCGGCACGACGACGTCCACGGCGGGTTCCAAGACGCACTTCGACGACTGAGATGACGGTTCTCATCCTCACCTGCGAGGAGGACGTGACGGCGGACATGGTCGTCGTGCACCTCAACGCGACCGGAGTGCCGGTGGTCCGGCTGGACCCCGCCGACCTGACGGACGGGGTCGCGCTCTCCGGCGAGTACGTGCGCGGCGGCTTCCGCGGCCATCTCTGGGCCGCCGGGCGCCTGTTGAGCATGGACGGCCTGCGGTCGGTGTGGGTACGGCGCCCCGGCGCGCCCGCGTCGCACGCCCCCGAGCCCTCCGAGTGGCTCACGGAGGAGTCCGCGCAGGCCCTGTACGGCATGCTGCGCTCGACGGGCGCGCGCTGGATGAACCATCCGGACGCCGCCCGCCGGGCCCGGCACAAGCCGTGGCAGCTGCGGGTCGCGCAGCAGAGCGGGCTGCCGGTGCCGGCCACGCTGATCACGACGTTCCCGCAGGCCGCGCGGGAGTTCGCGGAGCGGTTCCCGGATCTCGTGGTCAAGCCGGTGTCGGGGGCGCATCCGCAGGAGCCGCCGCGCGCGGTGCCGACGAGCAGGGTCGCGCCGGACGCGGACTTCTCGGCGGTGGCGTTCGGGCCGACGCTGCTGCAACGCCGGGTGCCCAAGCGGGCGGACGTCCGGCTCACCGTCGTCGGTGAGCGGATGCTGGGTGCGCGCAAGGAGGTCGCCGCCGATGCCGGCCCCGACGAGATCGACGTCCGGTTCGCGTCCCCGGCGATGCCCTGGGTGCCGGTCGAGGTGCCGCCCCGGGTCGCCGAAGGGGTCCTCGCGTATCTCCGGGCGGCCGAACTGGCGTACGGCGCCTTCGACTTCGCCGAGGACTCCGACGGGACCTGGTGGTTCCTCGAGTGCAACCAGTCGGGGCAGTTCGGGTTCGTCGAGGTGGAGACGGGGCAGCCGATCGCCCGCACGATCGCGGAGTGGCTGGCGGCGCCGGGGGCGGGGGAACGGGAGTCGTGCGACGGGAGTGACTCGGTGACTGCGTGAGGG
>NZ_LIRL01001184.1 GCF_001419795.1 Streptomyces niveiscabiei | reverse complement strand
GACCCCGACGCGGACCAGGAAAACCCCGCGCTCACCACTCGCCCCCTATGTGCTGGACCACCTGCCCGCCGACCTGGACGCCGTGGCCCACGGCCGCGTCACCTACGAGGAACTGGCGGCGAAACAGCGCGGCGTCCTGCACGCCCTCGACGACGGCACCCCCCTGGCCACCGACGCCCCCTCGGCCGCCCTGGTCCAACTCGACCTGCTCTTCATGCTGAACGGCTACCTGCCGGCCGGCCCGGCGGCGTTCCCCCGCCCCCTCCTGGACGCCATCGCGGCCCAGTGCGCCCGGTTCCCCGCACTGGACCCCTACCTGAGCTACGAGACGCTCATCGACGTCAACTGCGCCGAATGGGACCGCACCGGAGACATCAGGGTCTTCTCCGAAGGCGGGCTCGGGCTGCTGGAACGCGACTTCTACCTCGGCCACCACCTCGCGGAGCCACCCGTACGGATCGCGTTCGAGCTGCTGCGCGCGCTGGTCCTGGAGCCCGCCGCCGTGGGCACGGCCGCCCTCCTCGAAGAGGCGCTGCGCTGCCTCGACGACTTCCGCTCCCACATGGTCCAGTACGGCAGGCTCCCCACCGAGGCGTTCCACGCGTTCCGCCGCTACCACATGAGCTACCCGGGCGGCCCTCGCGGGGCGAGCGGCGCGTTCATGCCGAGCGTGCAACTGCTGGAACTGGTCCTGCTGCCGCCCACCCCGCAGTACGGCGTCTACCTCGACCAGTCCCTGCCCTACTTCCCGACCTGGTCCAGAACCCTCGTCACCGAGTGGCGCGCCCTGTCCCGCAAGGGCGACAACCTCGTGGACGCGGTGCTCGACGGCCGCCTCAAGCTCGACGACCGCGCCGCCACCGCCCTCCTGCGGGTGATCGACACGTTCACGGACTTCCGCATGGTGCACCTCGGCGTCACCAGGAAAGCGCTGCCGGAGGCGTTCGCCCCCGACGCGAAACCGACCCGCAAGGCCATCGCCGCCCTCGGCGGCGAACGGGACATCCTCGGCGAGGGCGACCCGGGCACCTCCGGATTCAGCGTGCACAACGTCCTGACGAACGCCGTGTACCGGCTCCTCGCGGCCCGCCGCAGCCTCACCGAGTTCTTCGACTGACCCCACCGAGGGAGAGCACCCCATGTCCGCATTCCAGGTCGCCGTCGTGGACGCCTTCGGCACCTCGCACCGCTACGTCGACGCCTTCGCCGCGGCCGGCGGCGAGGTCGTCCACGTCCACAGCACCCCCGGCCTCCTGCCGGGAGTCGCCCCCGTCGACCCGGCACGCTTCAGCCACACCCTCCACCACGAGCCGGACCTCGACGCCCTGACCGGGAGACTGGCGGCCCTGCGCCCGCGCGCCGTCCTGCCCGGCCGCGAGTCCGGGGTGGAACTCGCCGACGCCCTGTCGGAGCGCCTGGGCCTGCCGACCAACGGCACGGCGCTCAGCGCGGGACGCCGCGACAAGTACGTCCAGATCGAACTCCTCAGAGCGGCGGGCGTCCCCGCGGCGCGCCAGCTCCGCACCGACGACGAGGACCGGCTGCGCACCTGGCACACCGCCCTGGGCAAGGCCGCCGTGGTCAAGCCCCTGCGCGGAGCCCTCGGCCACGGAGTGACGTTCTGCGACACCCCCGAGGACTCGGCCGCCGCCCTCAAGGCCCTCAGGAACACCGTCTCCGCCTTCGGCGAGCCGATCACCGAGATCGTCGCCCAGGAGTACCTGATCGGCGCCGAGTACATCGTCAACACCGTGAGCTGCGACGGCGTCCACCACGTCACCGACGTCTGGAGCACCGACCGTGTCACGGCCAACGGCGTCCGCGACCTCGTCGTCGCCCAGATCCTGCTCCGCTCCGACGACCCTTCCGTCACACGACTCGTCCCGTACGCCCGCCAGGTCCTGGACGCCCTCGGCGTCCGCTACGGCCCCGCCCACCTGGAGATCAAGCTCACCCCCGACGGCCCCCGGCTGGTGGAGGCCGGCGCCCGGCCGTCCGGCCTGCCGTACCACGTCGCGGACGCCATCGGCGAGGGCCAGTTGGAGTGGTCCGTCGACGCGTACGTCCGCCCGGACCGCTTCCTCGCGCGAGCCGGTACGCCGTACGACCGCAGGACCGCCGCCGCCTGGGCGGCCCTGGTCTCCCCGGCCTCCGGCCGCCTCGTCGCCTACCGCGCCCTCGACGAGGTCCGCGCACTGGAGAGCCTGCGCGAGCTGACGCTCCTGGTCCGGCCAGGGGAGGACATCGTGGCCACCACGTGGGACCTCGCCTATCCCGCCGTCCTGAGCCTGCGGCACCCCGTCGAGGCGGTGCTGAGACGGGACCTGAACACGCTGCGGTACCTGGACGGGGCGGGGATGTACGAGATCGCCCCGCACGTCACCGCAGGGAACGCGCTTCCGTGAGGAACGTGTCCAGCACCCCGTCCGCCACCCGGACCGGGCCCTGCGGGCGGGTCTCGCCGGGGATCGTCTGAATGGCACCGGCACGGGTGGCGAGGGACGATGCCTCGGTGAACAGGCGTTGCGCTTCAGGTTCGTTGGCGGAGAGGCGGGCTGTGAGGGCGTCCAGGGTGCGTTCGAAGGCCGGTCCCCAGAGGCGCAGCGCGTTCAGCCAAGGGGTGCAGTCGGCGACAAATCCCGGGTCTGTCACGCCGGTTGCGATGCGGTCCGGGGTGGCGGTGAGGAGCTGGGCGTACGGGCGGAGGGCGCGTAGGGCGGCGTCTTTGGCGCCGGTTGCCCAGGTGGTGCGGAACTCGCTGAGTTGTGCGGCCAGTTGGGGAGCCTGGGGTTGCCAGGGTGCCGCGCCGAACGTCGGGGCCAAGTGCTCGACGTCGAAGAACGCCAAGAGGGCTTCTACGGTGGAGGGGTCGCCGTTCGCGAGGTACGCGGCGGCTGCCCGCCATGCCCGCTGGGCGTCGTAACTCGCGTCGTTCCAGGCGAAGTCGGCGCCCCCGAAGAGGGCCACCTTGCTGGCCGCCGCCTGGTTCATGGGGTTGAGGACGAGGCCCGACAGCTGGGCGTGCAGGCCCGGTTCGCGTGCGGAGTAGGGGGCGAGGAGGAGGCGGCCCTCGGCCTGGCCGTAGTCGTTGACGGGGTAGTTGTCCCACAGGAACACTTTGCGGCCCCACACCGCCGCCGCGCGCGACGCGTCCTGGACGGTGATGCGGGGCGGGACCGTGTCGGTGCCCGTCCACATCACCTCGACGCGCGGGTCCAGTTGCTCGCGGATCGTCCTCTTGTAGGGGGTGTCCGTGACGTCGCCGTACTCGGTCGGGACCATCTGGAGCGGCTGCGTTCCGGGGCGGGCGGCGAGGAACTGCCGTTGCAGGGAGTTCAGTAGAGCGACCTGTGCCCGCGCCGCCGACTGCTGGGAGGGCGCGCCGTACGCCGTCCGGTCGGCCGTGCAGTTCCAGCGCGTGTAGCTGATGTCGTCGAGCGGCACGGAGAAGCTGCGCACCCCGAGGTCGTACACGGCCTGGAGCTTGGCCTCCAGGGCCGCGCGGTCG
>NZ_LIRL01001183.1 GCF_001419795.1 Streptomyces niveiscabiei | reverse complement strand
GCCGCCGCCCGCGCCGCCGCCCTTGTCGCCGGAGTCCCCGCCGGAGCGGGTGAGGAGGAGCGCGACGGCCGTGACGGCCACGGCGGCGGTGGTGGCGAGGGCGATGCGGGGCGCGGATCTCCACCAAGGGCGGTGCGGCTCGTCCGGCGGTCCCGATGCGGGCTGGGAGGGGCCGGAGAGGGGGCCCGAGGGCGGTCCGGTGGGGTTGCCGGAAGACGGCGGGTCGACGCTCACGCACCCTCCCGAAGTGGGGTCGTTTTGTCATACAACGTCCCCATTGTGTGCTCCGAACGGGTGTCTCCCGCAAGCGGACACCGACGGCGCACCCGGCAGGCGGGCCCCGCCGGGGCTGCTTAGCGTGGGCAGCGTGATCACTTCCGATCCCTCCCCGGCCGGCCCCGCCCGGCCCCTCCCCTCCCGGCACGGCTGGCCCCAGGCGCTCGCCGCCGTGCTCGCCGGAGTCCTCGCGATGGGGCTCGTGGCCGCGCTGGGCCTGCTGACGGCCGGGGCGACGGACCTGCCCGGCGGCGCGTTCCCGAGCGTCGTCGCGGCGTCCGTGGTGACGGCGGTCGGCGGCACGGTGAAGCTGTCCGGCGCGGCGGGCGACCTCGCGGGCAGCCGGGCCGGGATGGCCGTGCTCCCGCTGTCGGTGACGCTGGCCGGGGCGCTGGTGATCGGCGCCGGGTTCCTGCGCCCGCTGCGGCACCGGGCGGTCGCCGGGGCGGCGGAGCTGGCGGGCTGGGCGGCGCGGCTCGCGGCCGTCTGGCTGCTGGCCCTGCTGGGCATCGCCCTCGCCGCCCGGCACACGTTCCGCGTCTCGCTCGGCCAGGGCACGCTGGGCGACCTCGGCGACCTGTTCGACGCCACCCCCGAGGTCGGCTTCACCACCGACCTGCCGCTCACCCTCTCGGTGGGCCTGGTGTGGCTGGCGGGCGTGCTCCTGCTCGCGCTACTGGTCTCGCGCGGCGCCCCGCTGCCCGGCAGGCTCCTGCGCGCGCAGGAGACGGTACGGCCGGTGTCGTACGCGGTGCTCGTGCTGCTCCTCGCGTGGGTCGCCCTCGGGGTGCTCGCCGCGCTCGGGGTGCTCGTCGCCCGGGGGCACCGGCCCGAGACGGTCGCCGTCGTGCTGCTCGGCATGCCGAACCTGATGTGGCTGACGCTGACGCTCGGGCTGGGCGCGACCTGGGAGGGGCGCGTGCAGGGGCCGTTCGGGCTGCCGATGCCGAAGGTGCTGGACGAGGTGCTGCGCACGCCGGACCTCTCGGCCCTGAACCTGCGCACGCTGGCCGCGCAGGACGGGCGCGTGTGGTGGCTCGTCCTGGTGGAGGCGCTCGTGCTGCTGGCGGTGGCCCGGGTGATGGTCCGGCGCTCACCAGCGGGGACGCCCGCCTGGCGGCACGGGCTGCACCTGGCTGTCGGGCTGACGCTCGCCGTCCTCGCGGTCTCCCTCCTGTGCCGCACCGAGGCCCACTACGGCCTGTCCCTCCTCGGCATCGGCGACCTCGGCGGCGGTCTGGGCGGCACGCTGCTGCTGCGCCCCCAGTGGTGGCCGGCGCTCGCGCTCGCGGCGCTGTGGGGGTTTGCCGCCGGGTTCATCGCGGGGTGTCTGCCGCGAACATCACGGCGGCCCACTCGGGCGGGCGGCGCACGCCCCTGACCTCGCCGCCCCGCAGGTCCCCGG
>NZ_LIRL01001182.1 GCF_001419795.1 Streptomyces niveiscabiei | reverse complement strand
CACCCTCGAACTCGGCGGCAAATCCCCGGCGTTCGTCGACTCCACCGCCGACCTCAAGGCCGTCGCGGGCCGCCTCGCGCGCGGCAAGTTCCTGAACGCCGGCCAGACCTGCGTGGCCCCCGACTACATCCTCACGGACCCGGCGACCGCCGCCGCCCTCGAACCCCTCCTCGCGAGCGCCGTCGAGAACGCGTACGGCGCCGACCCGCAGCAGTCCGGCGAGTACGGGCGGATCGTCAACGAACGCCACTTCGACCGGCTCACCGGCCTCCTGGACTCCGGCCGCACGGTCGTCGGCGGCGTCCACGACCGCGCCGACAAGTACATCGCCCCGACCGTCCTCGCCGACGTCGACCCCGAATCCCCGGTCATGGCCGAGGAGATCTTCGGCCCGATCCTGCCCATCGTCACCGTCGCCGGCCTCGACGAGGCGCTCGCGTTCATCAACGACCGCGACAAGCCCCTCGCCCTGTACGTCTTCTCCGAGTCCGCCGAGACCCGCGAGCGCATCGCCGCCGAGACGTCCTCCGGCGCGGTCGGCTACGGACTGCCCCTCGCCCACCTCACCGTCTCCGACCTCCCGTTCGGTGGCGTCGGCGAGAGCGGCATGGGCAACTACCACGGCCGGTACTCCATCGAGACGTTCAGCCACCGCAAGGCGATCCTGGACAAGCCGCTCGGCTGAGGGCCGTGCCTGTGCGAGACTCCGCCGATGACCTCGCAGCAGATCACGGCGGCAGCCTCCGGCACCTGGACCCTCGGCGACCTGACCGTCAACCGCGTCGGCTTCGGCGCGATGCGGCTGACGGGCAGCGCCGCCTTCCACCTCGGCACCCCCAGCGACCGCGACCGCTCGATCGCCGTCCTGCGCAAGGCGATTGAGCTGGGCGTCAACCACATCGACACGGCCGCCTTCTACTTCTCCGCCCTGCGCTCGGCCAACGAACTCATCAACAGCGCGCTCGCCCCCTACCCCGACGACCTGGCCATCGCCGTGAAGGTCGGCCCGTTCCGCACCTGGGCGGGGGAGTGGGACACCTCGGCCCGCCCCGAGGACCTGCGCGCCCACGTCGAGGAGAACCTCCGCCAGCTGGGCCGCGACCACCTCGACCTCGTCTACCTCCGCCGGATGGGCCAGGACTCCATCGCCGAACACTTCGGCGCCCTCGCGGAGTTGAGGGACGCGGGCCTGATCCGCCACCTCGGTGTCTCCGACGTAGAACCCCAACACCTCGCGCAGGCGCGGGAGATCGCCCCTGTCGTGAGCGTCCAGAACCGCTTCGGCCTCGGCAGCCACGACGAGGCCACGGCCGAAGTCCTGCGCCTGTGCGGCGAGTCCGGCATCGCGTTCGTGCCGTTCTTCGCCATCGCGGGCGACGCCGGACCCCAGGGCGCGACCGCCGACCACGACGACGCCGTACGGGACATCGCCGCCGCCCACGGGGCGAGCCCCGCCCAGATCCGGCTCGCCTGGACCCTCGCCCAGGGCGACCACGTCCTCGCCATCCCCGGCACCGGCGACCCCGGCCACCTCGTCGAGAACGTCGCGGCGGGCGCCCTGCGGCTGACCGAAGGAGAGCTGGCCCGACTCCAGGGGGCCCACCGTAAAGTAGCGGGGTGAATGGTGACTCCGTGACGCTGCGACCGGTCCGCGAGGACGACCTCCCGGTCCTGGAGGCGTTCCTGGTCGACGCCGGACTCACCGGCCCCTTCCAGTGGTTCGGCTGGGCCGACCCCGCGAGGTTCCGGCGCCGCTGGGCCGAGAACGGCATGCTCACCGACGACGGCGGCCACCTCACCGTGGCCGCCGCCGAGCACCCCGTCGGCTTCGTCGCCTGGCACAAGGCGGGCGTCACCCGCGCCGCGCACTACTGGAACATCGGCATCCAGCTCCTGCCCGACGCCTGCGGACGCGGCATCGGCACGCAGGCCCAACGGCTGTTGGTGCGCTACCTGTTCGCCCACAGCACCGCCCAACGCGTCGAAGCGGATACCGACATCGGCAACCTCGCCGAGCAACGCGTCCTGGAGAAGCTCGGGTTCACCCGCGAAGGCGTCCTGCGCAGCGCCGTCTTCCGGGACGGACACTGGCGCGACGTCGTCCGCTACAGCATCCTGCGCGACGACCCGACGCCCTGACCTCAGGCCGTACAGAACAAGCTCAGTCCGCCAGCCACACCCCGTCCCGCATCAGATGCCGGCGCGGCAGCTCCCGCTGCTCGCACCAGGCCTGCACCTCCAGCGGGCGGACCCGGAAGAACCCGTACGACGCGGCGTCCCGGCGCGGGTCCCACCCCGTCTTCGCCTCGAACGCCCGCGCCGCGTCCTCGGGCACGGACTCCCGCGTGTACGCCTCGGCCTCGCCGTCCACCAGCACGACGTCCCGCGTGTCCCCGAGCGCCAGCCGCACCCGGCCGCCGCCCTGGAGGTTGCGCCCCGTCGGGTTCGTGAACCGGGTCGCCAGCCACAGGGTGTCCCCGTGCCACACGAACCAGAGCGCCACCAGACACGGCACCCCGTCCGGCCCCGCCGTGGCCACCCAGATGTCCATCTCCCGTTCCAGCCGGGTCAGCGTGTCCTGCTTACGTCGCCCGAAGTCACGGATCGGGTCGGTGGTGATCGTCATGGGCGGAACGTATCCGGGGACGGGGCGCGCACGCCTCGGGCCCAGGGCGGGGTACGGGTCGGTCCCGGGCCCTACAACCCGGGGCTGCGAGCACCCCGAAAAGAGGATTGGCATCGGGGCAGTTTTACGTATAACCTCTTCCGCTAACCAGCCCCGCCGATCTTCCCGAAAGGCCCCGATGTCCCGCATCGCCCTGGTCACCCTCGTCGTCGACGACTACGACGAGGCGATCCGCTTCTACACCGAGGCCCTCGGCTTCCACCTCACCGAGGACGAGCCCCGCCCCGACGGCTCCCGATGGGTCGTGGTGGAACCCGCCGGAGCGGGCGGCGGCACCGGACTCCTGCTGGCCCGTGCCAAGAACGACACCCAGTCCGCCCACGTGGGCGACCAGACCGGCGGCCGGGTCGCCTTCTTCCTCCACACGGACGACTTCACCCGCGACCACACCCGCATGACCGAAGCGGGCGTCACCTTCCTGGAGGCCCCCCGCCACGAACCGTACGGCTCGGTCGCGGTCTTCCAGGACCTGTACGGAAACAGGTGGGACCTGCTCCAGCCGACGGACTGACCGGCCCGCAGTCCGCCCGCTGATCACCCCCCCCGCCG
>NZ_LIRL01001181.1 GCF_001419795.1 Streptomyces niveiscabiei | reverse complement strand
ACTGAGGGGGCCTCACGGGGACGCCTCGCGGGGGCGGGGGCTTTTTGAGGCGGCGGCCTCGGTGCCGGACTCAGTTCGGCACCGGGGTCGCTTTGTCGTCGGTCCTGGTATCGGCGTCGATCTGGTCGCCGTCGGCAGAGGCTGTTCGGCCTGCGCCGGGAGGCGGGACGCGCGAAGGGTGGGCACCTCCCGTGTGTGCCCACCCCTGCGTGCCGGTTTTGTGTCGCGGCGTTGTGTCGCGGCGTTGCTTAGAAGTAGCTCGCTGCCTTCAGGTCGCTGCCGCGGTAGTCGCCGCTCGCGTCCGAGACCTTGTGGCCGATGCTCACCAGGGCGGCGTGGATGTTGGCCGCGTTGGTGTCCCACTCCTTCATCTTCTGGCCGAAGGCGTTCGCGGCCTCGCCCTCCCAGCCGGCGGCTGCGCGCATGACGGCGGACTTGAGGGCGGTGAGGTCCTCCTCCAGCTTGGCCGCCTGGGCGCCCAGCTCGGTGGTGATCGCGTCGAGGCCGCCGTACTTGACCGCCATCTCGCCGTCGTGGACGTTAACCATGCCGGTTCCTCATCTCTCTTTCGGAGGGGGTGTGCTCAGTAGCTGCTGAGGGCGGACTTCGACGCGCCGTACTGGACGTCGATGCTCTGCACGGAGGCGTGGACCGCGTCGTCGGTCTTGCCGGAGAGCTTGCGCGTCTCGTTGATGTTCTCCAGGAACCAGGTGAGCAGGTCGCCGATGTTCTTGACGCCCTCGTTGATCTCGATCTGCTTCTTGTTGAAGGCGTTGGCGCCGATGCCGCGCCAGTTGGCCTCCATGGTGTCCAGGGTGCCCTGGAGACGGCTCAGCTGGCCGCGGATCGACTCGTACCGGTCGACCATTTCCTTCTCGAGCGCGATGACTTGCTGGTCATTGAGCTTCTGCCCAGCCACCATTGGCGGACTTCCCTTCGTGAACTGCCCTGAGGGCCTGGTGTATGACAGGTGCGTGAGAGTCCGAGGGTGTACCCGGGCACGGCGACCTCTCGGCAGGCATGGTGGCCTTCCCTCCCCGTTCCCCGTTCGCGGTCGCACCGGGCGCCGAACGGCATGTGGCCTGTGCGGCACACTCGACGCCCACTGTAGTCTTTGCGGTTTTCCCGGCCAACCGAACTTCGTGTTGCCTCAGTTACGAAGTTGTCGAGATGTGGCGTACGGCTCCGGGTGGCCCACGTCCGCCATCCAGCGCCTCGCGCCGACCTCGCTGGGGTATTCGCGGACGGTGAGCCACGCTGTGATCCAGCCGGCGTAGTACGTGGCGACGGCCGGCAGGAGGGGTACGGCCAGGAGCACGAGGGCACGGCTCGACAGGGCGAAGCGAGGGGCACGGCGGTTGTGGGCGCGCTTGGCGGCCCAGGTCTCCTCCGGAGTGGGTGGGTCGAGGAGCGCCTCCCGGTGGTCTCGCCGTTGGCGGATCCAGCCCCAGACCAGGGCGGCGAGGGAGGCGACCGCCTGGATGCTGTCGAGCACCAGGCGTGCGGTCGAGGGCAGTCCCCTCACGAACCCCCAGTAGGCGCCGAAGCAGAAGAAGACGAGGATCGCCAGGGTGAGGAGCTGCCCGAGAGTCGTACGCGTACGGGACAGCCAGTAGCGCACGCCGCGCTCGTACCACGAGGTGCCCAGTTTCGGCAGAGCCGGGATGCCCGAGCGGACCTCAAAAGATGCTCGTGATGCCATGCCACACGCTCTTTCCCGCGCTCAGGGCGTCGTCCCCGTACCTCAGGACGTCATCACCCGTCTTGTCCAGGACATTCCCTGTTCCGGCCAGGAGGCCGCCGACAACGCCGTGGTCGTGGATGTCTTCGCTCCAGTGTTCGTGGAAGGCGTGGTCCAGGGTGTTGGTCACGATGACGGTGGTACCGACTCCGAGCGCCGCCACCGCGACCGCGCCCTCCGCCGGGGCCGCGGCCACCGCCGCCACCCCGGCGGCCAGTCCCCCGAGCGCCACACCCCCGTCCACGACAGCCGCGTGCTCCCACGACCACCCTTCGTCGTGGTCGTCCTTCGCCTCCAGCGCCCCCACCGCCGCCGCGGCGGCGATGTCCAGGACCGGTACCTCCCGCAGGAACTCGGGGAGTTCGGCGATGCCCCGGCCGACGCGGAGGGCGTCGGCCGCGTCGCCGAGTTTGAGGTTGAGGACGCGGTCGTAGGGGAGGGCGGTGCTGCCGCGGTCGGCTCGGGCGATGGCTTCTTCGAGGGAGTCGACCTTCATCATGGCGTCGCTGTAGGCGGTCTTCGCGGGGAAGTCCGCCGGGAGGGAGCGGCCCGCTCTCTGGAATGCCTTGCGTTCGGTCCGGAGGGTGTCCTTCGCCGCCTTCGCGTCGGCCTTGGCCTGGTCGATCTCCCCCTTGGCGGCCAGCCCCTTGGCGCGGGCGTCCTCCGCGTCGTAGGCGTACAGGCCGCGCAGGGAGTCGGCGATGGTGAGCTTGTCGGCGGCACTCACCGGTTCCATGACCTTGGCGCACAGCGCGGTGAGCTGGTCCGCCGCGACCAGGCGGGCGTGTTGCGCGGTGTGTTCGATCTCCGTGCGGGCCGTGTTGTATTCCGACAGGGCGGAGAGGGCCTTCTGGTCGGCGGGGGACGGGGGGTTGGAGG
>NZ_LIRL01001180.1 GCF_001419795.1 Streptomyces niveiscabiei | reverse complement strand
CGAGGTGGTGCAGGACCTCCTGCCGCTCCTTGGAGCCGAGCGCACCGAAGGCCCGTTCCACCATCGCGCCGGTGAGGTCGTCCAGGGCCGTGGTGACCGGCGCCGGCAGGGAGTTGAGGGCCTCGGCCAACGCTTCGAGCTCCGTGGCCGACGCGTCTCGCGGGGACAGCGGTGGCCACGCGACGACGCGGTAGGGGTCGTGCATACGCCGTTCTCCGTTCGGTCGTGCAGGGGAAGGCCGTACAGGGCACGCGCCGGCCTCAGTGGCCCCGGGTGTGCTGGGTGACGAACGTGTAGCCCTCGGGCAGCTCCCAGCCGTCCGCCTTGCCGAGCCTGCGGCAGTGGTCGCGGAACGCCGCGCGCTGGGTCTCCCCGGCGAGGTGCCCCGGCAGGAGACGGCGCAGATGGCCGGGGACGTGCTGAAAACTCATCGCGCGCCCGGCCCCCGGTTCACCCCAGGTGGCGGGGAGCCGGACCACGTCCGGCCGGTAGGCGAGAAGCGGTATCTCCGGCTGCCCGTGCCGGCCGGGAAAGTGCGGCTGCCCGGCGACATCCCGGCTCCCGGTCTCCGGTTCCAGCAGCCGTACGGCGAGCAGTTCCGCCACCGCGTCCTCCAGCACGGCGGCCCGCTCCGGCGCCGGCTCGTACCCGTACGCGGCGCAGGGCAGCCCCGCGCGGTCGAGCACGGCATGGCCGTCCGGGGTGAGCAGCCCGCAACGGCGTACGGTGCGCAGCACCAGGTCCCGGGGGCCGAGCCCGGCGGCGGAGTCGCCATCGCGGTCGCTGCCGGGGGCGTCGTCGCGGGTGAGGACCCGGGGGTCGTAGCAGTGTCCGACGACCCGGTCGCCGACCCTCACCCGATGACCGAGGCCCGTCGTGACCAGCCCCAGACGCCGGGTGCCGCGCGCCCAGCGGAGGCTGAGGAGAAGGCCCGGGAAGAACTCGGCGGGCCAGTCGATACCGGTCAACCGGGCGCTCCCGTCGCCGAGTTCTTCCCGGGCCTTCTCCTCCGCTGGGCGCGCGGCACCTGGCG
>NZ_LIRL01000118.1 GCF_001419795.1 Streptomyces niveiscabiei | reverse complement strand
AACTCCCCCCGCACGCGGGGCACGAAGGGGTCCCCGTCCCAGGCGCCGGGGTCCCCCGCAGGTACGACGTCGACGTGGCCCTGAAGTATCAGCCCGGCCTCCTCGCCGCCCCCGAAGTACCCCACCAGCCCCCACGCCTCGTCCCGCTCCACCTCAAGCCCCGGAAACCCCGGATCGGCGTACAGCTCCTCCAGGTCCATGGCCCACAGGTCGACGTCGGAAGCCCCCAGCTCCGCCAGCTTCCGCGCCAGCACCTGCTGGATCTCCGACTCGGCCGCACTCCCCGTCACGCTCGGCACGGCGACCAGCTCCATCAGCGTCCGGGCCAACGCCGTCTCGTCGATCGCCGCCAGCACGGCGGCCTCCGCCTCGGTGTACACGCGCGCATCCCTCCCAGGTCCGAGACCAATTAAGGAACGATCGTTCTTGACCGATCGTTCCTCAACTGTCTACCGTAGGGGCCATGGGCAGGCCAAGAGCATTCGACGAGGACGAGGCGGTGCGCGCCGCCGTGGACCTGTTCGGCGGGCGCGCGTACGACGGCGTGTCCGTCGACGACCTCGTCAGCCACCTCGGCGTGCACCGCAACAGCCTGTACAAGACGTTCGGCAGCAAACGCGGCCTCTACCTGACCGCGCTGCGCCGCCACCTCGCCGACGACGTCCGCCCGCTGCTCGACGCCCTCGCCGGCGCACCGGACGCGGCGACCGCGCTGCGGCTCGTGACGTCGGCCGACCTCGGCCTGCTGCTCCTCGCGGCGGTCGAACGCGCACCGGCCGACGCGGAGGTCGCCTCCGAGGTGAACGCCGCCCTGGCCGCCGTCGACCGGGCGATCGCCGACGCGCTCGGCGTCCCCGCCGACCTGGCCACCGCCCTCACCTCCGCCGCGCTCGGCATCCTCCTGCGCGGCAACCCCGACGGCGTGGCCACCGCACTGACCCGGCACCTCGCCCCTCTCACCTGAAAAGGGAGCCCTGCATGGCACGGATACGGATCGACGGCGACCACCTCGTCGTCGTGATCGAGGGCCTCGACAAGCTCTGGGCCTTCAAGGGCAGCCTGACGATCCCCCTGGCCAACGTCCGGGGCGCGACCGCCGACCCCGGCATCTCCACCGACCCCAAGGGCATCCGCGCGCCGGGCTCCCACGTCCCCGGCGTCATCACGGCAGGCACCTTCCACCAGGACGGCGAAAAAATCTTCTGGGACGTCAAGGACGCGTCGAAGGCCGTCGTGATCGAACTCACCGACGAGCGGTACACCCGCCTGGTCCTCCAGGTCGACAACCCCCGCGCGACGGTCGCCCTCGTCGAGAAGGCCCTGGCCTGAAGGGAGGTGGACCGATGCTCCGCCACCTGGCGACGGCCCTGCTGGCCCTGACGGCCGCCACCGCCACCCCGGCCGCGGCGACCCCCGCCCTCGTACCCGCCACCGACCGCGAGATCACCTTCACAGCCGACGGCACGACCGCGTACGGCACCCTGCACATCCCCGAACACCGCGCCGGACAACGGCTGCGGGCGGCCCTGCTGCTGCCCGGCAGCGGCCCCACCGACCGCGACGGCAACCAGCCGCCCGTGTCCACGCCGAACACCCTGGCCCAGCTGGCCGCCGCCCTCGACCGGGACAAGGTCGTCACGCTGCGGTTCGACAAGTACGGCACCGGCCGCACCGGACTGGGCGCCTACCAGAATCACCCGGAGAACCTCGACTATCCCGCCTTCGTCCGCCAGGCACGCGCCGCCTACGACGTGCTGCGCGACCAGCCGGAGACCGACCCGCACGCACTGCTGGTCGCCGGACACAGCGAGGGCGCGCTCACAGCACTCCTGCTCGGCGGCACCGCCCACCCCCGCCCGGCGGGCCTCGCACTCCTGCAACCGCAGGCACTCCGCCTGCTCGACCTGGTCGCACTCCAGCTCAAGGCCCAGGTCGCCGAGGCGACCCGGCAGGGCCAGTTCACCCCCGAGCAGCAACGCGTCATCGACACGGCCATCGACACCGCCGTCACCTCCCTGCGCGCACACCGGCCGGTCGACACCACCGACCTGCCCCCCGCCGTCGCCCGGCTCTTCGAGGCGTTCCAGGGCCCCAGCGCCCGGTTCGTCCGGAGCGACGACGCCATCCACCCACCGGACACCGCCGCCGCACTCCGCCCGGGCACCAAGGTGCTGCTGACCTGCGGCACGAACGACGCCCAGGTCCCGTGCACCACGACGGACGCCCTGACCAGCGCCCTACGTCACGCACACGCCGCCCGACCGGGCCGCGTGACGCTCCCTGGAGTGGACCACCTGCTGCACGACGCGACCCACCCGGACACGCTCGCCCCCTCCGCACTCGACGCCCTGCGCCGCCTCACCCGCCCCTGAGTCGGCGGGGGTTCCGGGGGGCCGGCGGCTTTCCCGGAACTCCCGCCGACTCCGGGCCCCTGACGCCGTCCGATCCCTCACCCGCCCCCGACCGTGAACCCGATCACCGACC
>NZ_LIRL01001179.1 GCF_001419795.1 Streptomyces niveiscabiei | reverse complement strand
GGGCGTTGGTGGTGAAGGCGGCGCGGTGGGGCGGGTGTTGAGGGCCTCGTCCGGGTGCCGCCGTGCGCTACTCGTTCACGTCCCGCCACGCCCTCGGCAACGCCTCCGCGACCTCGTACGCCGTCGTCGGTGCGCCCTCCGCCGCGAACCGGCCCGCCAGGCCGTGCAGGTACGCGCCTGCGCTTCCCGCGTCCAGTGGCGGGAGGCCCGCCGCGAGGAGGGAACCCGTCAGGCCGGACAGGACGTCACCGCTGCCGGCGGTGGCCAGCCAGGGGGTGCCTGTGGGGTTCACCCGGACGGTGCCTGCCGCGTTGGCGATCAGGGTGGTCGCTCCCTTGAGGAGGACGGTCGCTTCGTAGCGGGACGCCAACTCCCTTGCCGCTGACAGGCGTTCGGCCTCCACCTGGGCTCGGGAGATGCCTAGGAGGGCTGCCGCTTCGCCTGCGTGGGGTGTGAGCAGGGTTGGGGCTGTGCGGCGGCGTACCGTCGCCGCGTCGGCGAGGCGTAGGCCGTCCGCGTCGATCAGGACGGGGACGTCGTCCAGGGCGAGGATCTCGGCGACCGGGCCCGCGTCGTCGCCGGCGCCCGGGCCTGTCACCCAGGCCTGGACGCGGCCCGCGTTCTTCGGGCCCCGGCCGGTGACCAGGGTCTCGGGGAAGCGGGCCAGGACCGCGTCCCCGGCGGGGCCGACGTACCGTACCGCCCCCGCGCCGCCCCGCAGCGCCCCGGCGACGGCCAGGACCGCGGCGCCGGGGTAGCGCGCCGAACCCGCCGCGATGCCGACGACGCCCCGGCGGTACTTGTCGCTCGACGCGCCGGGCCGGGGGAGGAGGCGGGCGACGTCGGCGTGCTGGAGGGCCTCCGCGTCGGCCTCCTCGGGCAGGTCGAGGCCGATGCCGACGAGGCGGACGACCCCGGCGTACTCCCGCGCGGGGTCGATCAGCAGGCCCGGCTTGTGCGTCCCGAACGTCACCGTCAGGTCGGCGCGGACGGCCGCGCCGGGCACCTCGCCGGTGTCCGCGTCGACCCCGCTGGGCAGGTCGACGGCGACGACGGGAACGCGGAACTCCTCGACGAGGCGGACGACTTGAGCCGCGTCCTCCCGCAACCCGCCCCGGCCGCCGATCCCCACGATGCCGTCGACCACCAAGTCGGCGTTGCCGACGGCGAGTTCGGCGCCGTCAAGGCCCGCGACCCGGCCCCCGGCCCGCACCAACGCCCGCACTCCCCCCTCGTGCGCCTTCAGCGGCGACAGCAGCAC
>NZ_LIRL01001178.1 GCF_001419795.1 Streptomyces niveiscabiei | reverse complement strand
ATCGACCTCGTCGCGCCGCCGAGGTGCACGGCGTGGATCGGCTTGCCCGGCGGCGCGACGAGGTCGATGACGTGCCCGAGCCTGCGCTGGTACTCGAACGACAGGAACCGCGGGTCGTCGAGGTCCACGTGCGACTGCGGGGCCCCGTCGATCAGCAGCGTCCACGCCCGCGTACGGTCCCGGTCGGGCACGAGCCGCGCGACCCCGCCGTCGACCTCCTCGACCACACCCTCGCCGTCGCCCCGCCGACCGCCCTTGCCCTTCGCCATGCCCCCATCCTCGCAGCCCGGGCCGACACGTGCCGCCGCCACCGCCCGGCCTGTGGATAACTCGGCCCCGGGAGGGGCTGGGCGCTCCCTGTCGGCCCCGGGAGGGGCCAAGCGCTCCCTGAAGGACCGTTTCCCCTCCCCCAATGGCCGTTCACCGGCAACTGTCCGCCGCCTCGATGAGCCGCGCCGCCTCCCCCAGCGCCCGGCGCAGCTGCGCGGGGTCCGTCGCGAGGTCCCTGCCGCCGGGCGGCAGGAGCCAGTCGGAGCCCTCGACGGGGGGTTCGGGGGTGAGGCGCAGGCCCCGGCCGTTCGTCTCCGTGCAGGTGCTGCCCGGGACGTCCCAGGCAGCCGCCGTGCCGGGCGGGACGAGGAAGCCGAGGGTGCGGCCGTCGTCGTCGTGCAGGACGGGGCCGACCGCGTCGCAGGCGCCGCGGCGGAGGATGTCGACCGCCTCCAGGCCCTGGCGCGTCGGCACCGTCACGAGATCGCACGGCGCCGCCGACGGCGTCGTACAGGGGTCGTTGCTCTGGCTGGTCTCCATGCCGGCCTCCACCGCGCAGCCCGATTGCAGTCCACAGCGTTCAACGCGCCACCGCGTCAACGGCTACGGCGGATATCAGCCGCAAAGGATGGCACTTCATGGCAGATCGCGCATGAGATATCCGGTTTGTAGCCAAATCCTGTGTGGCGACCCCGGAACAGCAGGTACGTTCTTGCCCGCCGGAAACAGTTGGATACGGCCGTTACAGCCCGATACAGGGCTTTACTCGGTCAATTCTCCCTGAAACCGGCATGGTTCGACGGTTCGCACGAGAGGACCCGGCCATGGCGTCGTCAACGGTGACCCCGCCCCGTCCCGACCGGCCCGCACGCCCCAACCACGCTTTCCGGCGCCTGCGCGGACAGCGCTCGCCCGCCGAGTTCGCCGCCCTGGTGCGGCGCGCCGCGCGGGAGATCGGGGAGCGGGTCAGCTGTGACGCGCGCTACATCGGGCGGGTCGAAGCGGGCGAGATCCGCTGCCCCAACTACGCGTACGAACGGGTGTTCCTGCACATGTTCCCCGGCCGCACGCTCGCCGACCTGGGTTTCGCCCCCCGCGCGTCCGTACGCGGACGCGGGGCGCGCGACCCCGGCAACGCGCCCCGCGCGCACATCCCGAGCCCCGTACACACCACCGCGTGCGCGCGGGGGGCGGATGAACCGCGCGCGGCGGGTCATTCGTATGACACGCAGGACCCGTACGACACGCACCACGACCACGAGGAGAGCGACGTGCTGCGTCGCGCATTCATGACCGGCGGGGGCGCCACCGTGGCGGCCGTCTCGCTGGGCTCCCTGGGCCTCGCCGCCGACGCGCACGCCTCCGGACGGCCCCCGCGCCGCGCCGGGGCGGGGGCCGTCCGGAGGCGT
>NZ_LIRL01001177.1 GCF_001419795.1 Streptomyces niveiscabiei | reverse complement strand
CACCCCCACCACGACTCCCTCTCCCCGCACGGCCCCCAACTCCCGTGCCCGGCGCAGGCATCCCTCCGTGTCGGGGTGGGACTGGAGGGCCGGGAGGAGGAGGCGCCACATGTCGGTGACCGCCTCCTCCACGTCCTCGCGGCGCGAGAGCGCGTCGGAGACCGTGTGGGTGCCGAAGAACGCGGCGATCACGGTGCGGGCGGTACGGGGGACGTCGATGGCGGGGGAGAGTTCACCGGCGGCGCGGGACTCGGTGAGGACGTCCGCGACCGTGGAGATCCAGCCCACGAACGGCACCGGCAACTCCGCGGAGATCGCGTGCCGTTCGTTCCAGAGCCGGTTCCCGGCGCGGACGACATGGTCGTCGCGGAACTCCCGGGCGACCTCGAAGCTGAGCAGCACGAGCCGCTCCAGCGCGCTGCCGCCCCGGCTCAGACACCCGGCGACGACCGGCGGCCAGTGCGCGAAGTGCGCCTCGACGACACTGCGCGCGAGATCCTCCTTGCTGCCGAAGTGGAAGTAGAGCGCCCCGCTCGTGTATCCGCTGGCCCGCGCCACGTCGGAGATGCTGGTGCCCGCGTAGCCGTACTCCTCGAAGAGTCTCGCCGCCGCGACGAGGATGGCCTTCCTGGTCGTCTCCGCGCGTTCCTGCATCTCCGCCTCCGGGTCGTGGGGTGGCTCATCGGCCTTTCAGGTGATCTATAGGCACGGCGGAGAAATGTCAGAAGTGACACGGCGAACCATTGTTTTCATGATTTTATGTCTGAAACTCTTGTCGTTCAGCCCGACTTGTCCGCCGCCCCGCAGCCCCCGGCCTGGGACCGCACCGTCCCCCGCCACCTGGTCCACCGCCGCTCGGTCGCGGAGGTCCTGCTCACGGACGCGCTCAGAGTCTCGGACACCCGCTTCCTGGTCGCCGCCCAGTGGCCGCTGCGCCACTCCACGTTCCGCCCCGACCCCGAGGGCCGCCACGACCCGGTGTTCGTGGTGGAGACGATCCGTCAGATGGGCCTGCTGATCCCCCGCGTGTTCCTGGGCAGCCCCCCGGAGACCCGCCTGATCATCAGATCCGTCGGCTTCACCCTGGACCCGGCCGCCGAACCCCGCACGGCGTACGGCGCGAGCGACGTCCTGTGCGAGGCGGAACTCTCCGACGTACGGCAAGTCCCCACCCGCCCGGGCCCGTTGTCGCTGGCGATGAAGGTCGCGTTCTCCTGCGCCGGCGTCCCCTTCGGCCACGCGGAGGGCCGCCTGCGCACGCTCACCCCGCACCAGTACGACGCCCTGCGCACCGGCCGCGCCCGCCGCCCGCCGCTCGGCATCACCGGCGAGCGTCCCGGACCCGGCGAGGTCGGAGTGGCCGGCGAGGGCGGCGTGATGGTCCGCCGCGCGCCGGACGGCACCGTACGCGTCGACCCCGCCGACCTCGGCCACCCCCTCTTCTTCGACCACCCCAGCGACCACGTCCCCGGCATGGTCCTGCTGGAGTCGGCCCGCCAGGCCGCCTGCCTCGCGCTCGGGCGCGGGGCCCGGCTCCTCGGCGCGGACCTGAGGGCGACCGGCTTCACTGAGTGGACGCCCCCGGCGAGCGTCGAGTGTGCGCCGGGGGAGGGGAGTTGGGGCTTCAAGGTCGTCCAGGAGGG
>NZ_LIRL01001176.1 GCF_001419795.1 Streptomyces niveiscabiei | reverse complement strand
GGGGTGGGAGCGCTCCCACCCGTGGACCGGAACCCACCAGGGCCGCCCCCACCCCATACCCGCACAGCCGTACAGAAAGGACGGCTCCCCATCATGTCCCCCACCTCGAAACATGGCATGATCACGACAAATTTATCGAGGTACCTCCGCACCCGCCCCCTCCTCCTCGTCCTCTTCTCGCTCCTCGCCGTCGTCCCCGCCCTCGGTCTGATCGTCTCGACCGGCGGCAAGGCGGAAGCGCACGGCACCCCGATGAAGCCCGGCAGCCGGACGTTCCTGTGCTGGCAGGACGGACTGACGAACACGGGTGAGATCAAGCCCGTCAACCCGGCCTGCAAGAACGCCCAACAGGTCAGCGGGACAACGCCGTTCTACAACTGGTTCTCGGTGCTGCGCTCGGACGGCGCCGGCAGAACCCGCGGCTTCGTGCCGGACGGCCAGCTGTGCAGCGGCGGCAACACGAACTTCACCGGCTTCAACGCGCCCCGCAACGACTGGCCGCTCACCCACCTGACGTCCGGCGCGACGATGGACTTCTCGTACAACGCCTGGGCCGCGCACCCGGGTTGGTTCTACGTGTACGTCACGAAGGACGGCTTCGACCCCACGAAGACCCTCACGTGGGACGACATGGAGGCGACGCCGTTCCTGAGCGTCGACCACCCGCCGCTGCACGGCTCGCCGGGCACGGTCGAGGCCAACTACTCGTGGACCGGGCAGCTTCCGGCGAACAAGTCCGGCCGCCACATCATCTACGTGGTCTGGCAGCGCTCGGACAGCGCGGAGACCTTCTACTCCTGCTCCGACGTCGTCTTCGACGGCGGCAACGGCGAGGTGACCGGTATCCACGAGCCGGGCAACCCGAACGAGCCCGTCCCCGGCGCCTGCACCGCCACCCGCCGTACGACGGGCAGTTGGGCGAACGGCTACCAGTCCGAGGTGACCGTCACCAACTCCGGCGACGTCCCGATGCTCGGCTGGATGGTCAACTGGACGCTCGCCGCAGGGCAGAAGGTCGACAGCCTCTGGAACGGCGCGGCCACCTACACCGGCCAGGACGTGATGGTCCACAACGCCGGCTGGAACGGCTCGCTCAGTCCAGGGCAGAGCGCGACCTTCGGGTACGTCGTCACCGGGGCCAATGGGGACAGTACGGCGTCCTTGCCCTGTCGGGTCGGCTGAGGCTGACCGACCGTCCGACGGCTGGGCCGCTCTGAGCGGACCCGGTGGCATCGAGCCGTGTGCCACCGGGTCCGCGAGCCGGACGGCCCCAGGGGGGGGAGGGGGCCGTCCGGGGTGGTCCCCCGGCGTCCGGACGACGACACGGAGCTGGGGGAGCGCGGGTGACAACGCCGTCGGCGGATAACGTTGTCGGAAGGTCTGTACTTGTACTGTACAGCCTCAACTGCCGTTGCCGTCAAATGAGTTGACGTGTGAGGGGGTCGGTCGGCGGTGTGTCGGCCGACCCCGGGGCGTTATTCGGACGCCTGGTTCCTGCGGCGTACGGCGAAGTACGTGACCGCCAGGACGCCGGCGATCCCGATGCCGATGATCGACCAAGTCGGCCCGGACATACCGCCCTTGTCCTCCTTCTCGGCGGCCACCGGGGAAGTGGAGGGGGTCGGCTTCGGCTCAGGGGCCGGGGTGGTCGCCGGGGCGGTCGGTGTGGAGG
>NZ_LIRL01001175.1 GCF_001419795.1 Streptomyces niveiscabiei | reverse complement strand
CAACTCCGCTGCTCAGCCTTGCTGTTGCGCCTGCTGACCCTGCCCCGCGCCACCCGGGCCGCCGCCGCCACCGCCGCCGCCCTGCCCTCCCTGGCCGCCTCCCGCAGCCGCCCCCGCCGTCGGCATCCCTGACGGCATCGCCGTCGGACTGCCCGTCGGGGCCCCACTCGGCGCGCCGCTCGCCGCCCCCGTCGGTGCCCCGCTCGGCCGCGCCGCCCCCGTCGGCATGCCCGTCGGGCCCTGGCACTGCTGTGTGGAGTTGCCCGGGGTGTTCGTCGACGACGAGTCGCTTGAGCCGCAAGCGGCCAGGGCCAGCGGGGAGAGTGCCAGGAGGGCCACGGCGGGGACCAGGTGGGTGCGCTTCATGAGGGACAGCTCCAGGGACGATGAGGGAGTTCTGAGGTGCTGAACTCAACCAACGGCGTCTGGGGCTTTGTTGGGCGGCTGCTGTGGGGCGGCTGTCCGGCGGGCAAAGCGTCTTTCAAGGCACCCTTCTGACCTGCCACTTCACCCCAGCTCGTGTTCCGAGCGCTGGTACAGGGCCGTGACAGAGGCGAGCGCGGTGCGCAGTTCCGCGCGGACCTCCGGTGGGGAGATGACCTCCACGAGGTCGGAGAACATGAGGAGTTGGCGGGTGGCGGGGAGCTGAGCGTAGCTGAGGCGTACCGGGACCCAGTCCGCCGAGAGGTCCAACTCTTCCTGGGGGTGGGCCAGTTGGGTTGCCGCGAGGCGGAGGAAGCGGTCCAGGCCGTCGCGGCGGACTCGGACGGTCACCTCGATGGTGGCCGGGCGTTCCTCGACCTGGCGTCTCAACACGTCCCAGACGTCGGCGAGTTCGACGCCGGGGCGGCGTTTGACCGGGACCGCGAGACGCTTCGCGGAGCGGATCCGGTCGGCGCGGAAGAGCTGGGGCCTGCTGCGGCGGTCGGCGACGAGGTACCAGACGCCCGCCTTGGAGACGAGGCCGTAGGGGTCGACGGTGTAGGTGCGGGGGTCGGTCGTCCCGCTGTGCCGGTAGCTCAGGCGCAGGCGGCGGTCCGTGAACACGGCGTCCTGGAGGATGCCCAGGTCGACGGGTTTCGCCTCGCCGTTCGTCCACCAGCGCGTCGCGTCGACGAGGATGCGGCG
Organism: Streptomyces niveiscabiei; assembly: GCF_001419795.1. Taxonomy (GTDB): domain Bacteria; phylum Actinomycetota; class Actinomycetes; order Streptomycetales; family Streptomycetaceae; genus Streptomyces; species Streptomyces niveiscabiei. The sequence goes on along the minus strand of NZ_LIRL01001175.1, from coordinate 635 downwards.
GCTGGTGACCTCGGCGGCGGGGCGGTGCGGGGCGGGGAGCGCGGCCATCACCTTCCGCAGGGCGGAGCCGAGCGCGGAGTCCAGGCCGAGGGCTTCGTGCGCGCCCTGGGCCGCGAGCACGAACAGCGCCCGCGACTCGTCGGCGGTCAGGCCGGTGACGTCCGTACGGAACCCTTCGAGCAGACGGATGCCGCCGTGCCGGCCGCGCTCGGCGTACACGGGTACGCCCGCCGCCGACAGCGACTCGATGTCCCGGTAGATCGTCCGCTCGGACACCTCCAGCCGGTCGGCCAGCTCGTGCGCGGGGACCAGCCCCCTGGTCTGGAGCAGCAGGAGGATGGAGAGGAGGCGATCGGATTTCACCGGTCCAGCATCCCGCAAAAGTTGACGGGAGGTGTCAGGTTTCGGCGGCAGCATCCTCGTACACAGCAGCCGTTACGGAAAGGTACGTCCATGACTGTCGACCCTCGGTCCCTGTACGCCCAGGCCACTGCTCAGGTCGGGGAGTTGATCGCCGCCGTGCGGGATGAGCAGTTCGGGGCGGGGACGCCGTGTCCGGAGTTCGATGTGCGGGGGCTGTTGTCGCACATGGTCGGGGTGATGGTGCGGGTCGCTGTGACCGGGGAGGGCGGGGA
>NZ_LIRL01001174.1 GCF_001419795.1 Streptomyces niveiscabiei | reverse complement strand
CTCAGGCGGAGGGCTTAGGCCGGGGGAGGCTCAGATGCCCTGCCACTCCGGCTTGTTGTCGTACGTGTGGCGGAAGTAGTCCGCCAGCTTCAGCTTGGAGGCCGCTGCCTCGTCGGCGACGACCGTCGCGTGGGGGTGGAGCTGGAGTGCCGAGGCGGGGCAGACCGCCGCGACCGGGCCCTCGACCGTCGCGGCCACCGCGTCCGCCTTGCCCTCGCCGGTGGCCAGCAGGACCAGGTGGCGGGCCTCCAGGATCGTGCCGATGCCCTGGGTGATGACGTGGTGGGGGACCTGGGCGATGTCGTCGTCGAAGAAGCGGGCGTTGTCGACGCGGGTCTGCTGCGTGAGGGTCTTGATGCGGGTGCGGGAGGAGAGGGAGGAGCAGGGCTCGTTGAAGCCGATGTGGCCGTCCGTGCCGATGCCGAGGAGCTGGAGGTCCACGCCCCCGGCCGCCGCGAGCGCGCGGTCGTACGTCTCGCAGGCCGCCTGGATGTCGTCCGCCGCCCCGTCGGGGCCGAGGAACGCGGACATCGGGATGCCGAGCGGCGCGAGGACCTCGCGGCGCAGGACCGAGCGGTATGACTCGGGGTGCTCGGCGGGCAGTCCGACGTATTCGTCGAGCTGGGCTATCCGTACGGCGGAGACGTCCGCGCCGCCGGAGCGGACCCGGGCCGTGAGCGCCTGGTAGACCGGCAGCGGGGTGGACCCCGTGGCCACGCCGAGGAGGGCGTTCGGCTTGCGGGCCACCAGCCGCGCGATGGCCTCGGCGACGAGCTCGCCGCCGGCGGCGGCGTCCGGGACGATCACAACTTCCACGCTGGCCTGCCGTTCTGAGGACGATCCGAAAAGGACATGTGGTTTAGACCACTCTAATCTAGCCCACGGGTCCCGGCCCCGGGAGTGACGTCCGCCTGTCGGTCCGCTGAACTTCCCCCGCCCATCAGGCCCCCCACGGGAACCCGCACAGGCTAGGCTGCGTTGAGAAACACAGTGAGGCTTCCGCTCTCCCCGCACAGGAGGGCGGACCGAGGACCCGGTGCTCTCTGCCCTGACTGCCCCGGTTCCTCACCTTTCGGCCGATCGGGACCGCACACCCCGTGGCCGGGATTGCTCCGGGCTGCGGTGCCGCGAGGGTTGAGGGTCCCTCCAGGCGCCGCGGCCCGCGGGTGTTTCCGGGGGCGCATACTCGGGGCCGCCCGCCGGGTATGTCGTGACGATGGGATTCAGCGCGGCGTACGAACGTCATATTTCGGCCAGCGACAAACCGGCGGGTACGCTCGCCCATGTGCCCTCCATGAACGAACTCGTACGCCAGCACACAGCCCTGGACGACTCCGACCTGGAGTGGCTGCACCTGCTGGTCTCGGAGTGGCAGCTGCTCTCCGACCTCTCCTTCGCCGACCTGGTGCTGTGGGTCCCGACGAGCGACGGCACGCGGTACGTCTCGGTGGCGCAGATGCGCCCCAACACGGGCCCCACCTCCTACCAGGACGACATGGTGGGCCACCTGGTTCCCCGAGGCCGCCGCCCCCTCCTGGACGTCGCCCTCGACGAGGGCCGCATCGTCCGCGAGGGCGACCCGGAGTGGCGCGAGGAGGTCCCCGTCCGGGTCGAGTCGATCCCCGTACGGCGTGAGGGCCGCGTCCTCGGCGTCATCGCGCGCAACACGAACCTGCTGACCGTCCGCACCCCGAGCCGCCTGGAGCTGACCTACCTCCAGAGCGCCTCCGACCTCGCGCAGATGATCGCGGCGGGCGCGTTCCCGTTCGCCGGCCAGCAGATGGACATGGACGCCGCGCCCCGCGTCGGCGACGGCCTGATCCGCCTCGACGCGGACGGCATCGTCCAGTACGCCTCGCCGAACGCGCTCTCCGCGTACCACCGCATGGGCCTGGCCTCCGACCTCGTGGGCCACAACCTCGGCCGGACGACCGCCGAACTGGCCCCCACGCGCGGCCCGGTGGACGAGGCGCTCGCCAAGGTCGCGAGCGGCTGGGCGCCCCGCGAGTTCGAGATCGAGGCGAACGACGGGGTGATCCAGTTCCGCGCGATCCCCCTCAAACCCAAGGGCACGCGCATCGGTTCGCTGGTCCTGCTCCGGGACGTCACCGAACTGCGCCGTCGCGAGCGGGAGTTGATCACGAAGGACGCGACCATCCGGGAGATCCACCACCGGGTGAAGAACAACCTCCAGACCGTGGCCGCCCTGCTGCGGCTCCAGGCCCGCCGGATCGAGTCCGAGCGGGGGCGCGAGGCGCTGGAGGAGGCGGTGCGACGGGTCGGGTCGATCGCCATCGTCCACGAGACGCTGTCTCAGAACCTGGACGAGCGGGTGGAGTTCGACGAGATCGCCGACCGGGTGCTCGCGATGGTCGCCGAGATCTCGCCGGGCAAGGTGACCGGGCGGCGCACCGGGCGGTTCGGGATCCTCGACGCGGAGGTGGCCACCCCGCTGTCGATGGTCCTCACCGAGATCCTCCAGAACGCGCTGGAACACGGCTTCCGCGAGGGGGAGACCGGGACCGTCGAGGTGACGGCCGTGCGCGGGGGCACGACCAAGGACGCGCGCCTCCTCGTCACCGTCCAGGACGACGGGGTGGGGCTGCCCGAGGGGTTCGACCCGCAGGTCTCCGGCAACCTGGGGCTCCAGATCGTACGGACCCTGGTGGAGGGGGAGTTGGGCGGCGGCTTCGACATGGTGCCGGGGCCCGAGGGGGGGACGCGGGTGATCCTGGACGTGCCGGTGCGGTCGCAGAAGTGACGGCCCCGGGACAGCAAAGAGCCCCGGACCATGTGGGCCGGGGCTAGTGCTCCCTGCTGCGGTACTCGTGCATGTAGTGCAAGTCGTACTGAGCGCTTGGGGGTACTGCGCGCTGCGGTTCGGGGGCGGGAGCTGCGTACGTGCCGTACGCGCCGCCAACCTCAGGCTGTTTTCCGCGGGGCGGACGGGTCAGGCGGAGGCCTGACGGGCCCGGTTGCGGGCGGCGCGGCGCTTCATGGCGCGGCGCTCGTCCTCGCTGAGACCACCCCAGACGCCGGAGTCCTGACCGGACTCGAGCGCCCACTGCAGACACTGGTCCATGACAGGACAGCGCCGGCACACGGCCTTGGCTTCCTCGATCTGCAGCAGCGCAGGACCGGTGTTGCCGATGGGGAAGAAGAGCTCGGGGTCTTCCTCGCGGCAAACGGCGTTGTGACGCCAGTCCATGGCTGCTACCTCTCCTTGGGTGTTACGTGCAGGTTGCTTGTGAATGTGAACGCTTTCACGAATCCCTCAACAAGGGAAGGGCCACCAGCCAGATACGCCTGGCGCGGTCCTGGTGTCGTGAAGAGGGGTTCCGGTGATCAGTGGATGCCGGTGTTGCGGGCTGTCCCGATCGCCACGTAGAGACTCGCAAACCTCAGCGGCGGATACAACCCCTTCTGGAAAGTTTTTTTTGATTCCTCGGTGTCGACTGGGTCACAGCCGTACTTCCAAGGGGTGGACCCTGGCCTAAACGTTCGAGTGAAAGGACTTCCGCCCTTTCTGCTCACACAATCACACGCAGTGCCCGGCGTACGCCTGTGAACGTCACGCTGGTACGCAGTCCGAGGTGGTCTCCGTCCATCTGGAGCGGGAGCGGCACCTTCGAATGCAAGGTGAACTGGTCCACGTCGTGGAGGGAGACGGCGTGCTTGCCCTGGGGTCCCTTCTCGGGGGACGAAAGGAGCAATTGGGTCGCATACCGGGCAAGTGCGGGGGTCGACAGGCGGCTGAGACCCAGTACGTCGAGCGCGGTATCGAACGAGGCCTTAGGCGACGCGTACACCGGGCGATTGCCTAGATAGGTCCACGGAGCCGTGTTGCAGACTATGGACATCACCAAATCGGTCACGGGTTCTTCTCCGGCGCGTTCCAGAGTGATCGTTCCGTGGCGCCGGTGCGGTTCTCCGAAAAACTGACGGAGTGCCTGCTGAAGGTAAAGAGCGTGTGTGGATTTCCTTCCACGTTCCCGTTGTTGCTCCACCCGGCCGATGACTTTCGCGTCGAATCCCAGGCCGGCGTTGAAGGTGAACCACCGTGCGGGCACGGCCTCGTCCTCCGTCCCCGGGGTCCCCGTCGCCAGGCCGAGACCGACCGTGCGCTCGCTGCCCTGCCGCAGCGCGTCCAGCAGGGCGCCGGTCGCCTCCACCGGGTCGTTCGGCAGGCCCAGGGCTCTCGCGAACACGTTCGTCGAACCACCCGGTACGACCGCGAGACCCGGCAGCCGCTCGGGGTCGGGGCCGCCGGTGAGCAGGCCGTTCACGACCTCGTTGATCGTGCCGTCGCCCCCCAGCGCGACCACCAGATCGATGTCCGAACTCGTCGCCGCCTGCCGGCCGAGGTCCCGCGCGTGCCCGCGGTACTCCGTCGTCACCGCTTCCAGCTTCATCTCGCTCGCCAGCGCGTGGATCAGGACATCGCGCGTACGCGCACTCGTAGTCGTCGCCGCCGGATTGACCACAAGAAGTGCACGCATGGATTGCAGCGTACCTACTGGGGGGTACCCGGCACAGGTCGAGGTAGGGGAGGGGTAAGAGAACGGACGTGAGCCTCGACACGGGGCGGGGG
>NZ_LIRL01001173.1 GCF_001419795.1 Streptomyces niveiscabiei | reverse complement strand
TGTCGCGGACGGGGACGAGGGGGGGGAGGTTGGCGGCGATCTCTACGCAGTCGCCGCCTCTGGCGTTGCTGTAGCTCGGCTTGCGGCAGAGAACGGCGCCAAGGAAGGCGAGGCGGTCTCGACTTCGTCCCCGTCAGCGCCCTTGCTCCTCTTGCTGCGGCTGTACGCACGTCACGCTGGAAGCTTGCCGGCGCGGTAGTCCTCGGCCGCCTGTTCGATCATCTTCAGGGACGTCCTGGGGTCGTACGCGGCGGACCTGAGGCGGACGTACGCCTTCGAGTAGAGCTGCACGAGGTGGGGATCGTCGATCAGCTGGCCGCTGTACATGCCCTCCGTGTACATCACCGGAGGGGCGTCGGGGAAGGTCATGAACTTCGTCGAGCCCATCGCGAAGGGGACGATACCCGCGTTCCTCGGCATCACTTGGGGCTGGACCCGGCGTTTGCTCAACACCTCGACGACGTGGGCGAGTTGGTCCGCCATCTCGTTCGGCGGCAGAAGAGGGTCGCGCAGGACCGACTCATGCAGGACGAGCCAGCTCTCGGGTGAGTTCCTGTCCTCGTACAGCCAGGCCCGCTCGCGCCGGTCGGCGACCTTCGCGGCGAGAGACTCCTCGCTCTCGTTGGGGTGCGCCGCCAGCACCACCGCCCTGATGTACGGCTCCAGTTGAAGCGGCCCCGGAATCAGCATCGGCTCCCAGGCCGCCGTCTCCCGTGCACGTTTCTCCATCACGAGTACGTCGGTGAAGTACGCGGCGTGGCTCGACTTCCGCGCCTTCCTCACGTCCTCGCAGTTCCGCTCGAAGTACCCGTCCGTACCGAGCCGTTGGTCCACATGCCGCGCCAACTCGATCGGCATCGTCCGCTCCCCGCGCTCGATGTCGCTGAGGTACGTCCTGCCGAAGTAGCTCCCCTCAAGCAACTGATCCAGCGACATCCCCGCCTTCTCCCGCTTGAACCTCAACTCCTTGCCGTAGAAGGTCGGAACCCCCTGGGAACCGTCGATGTCCTTGCCTCGCCCCATGTTCCCCACTCCTTGACTGATCCTCCGCAGCGCGCCCTGCGGACCCAAAACCCCTTTCACGGTAGCGACCAACACGACACCCTGTGAGGCATTCGTCACACCCCGCACAGAAAGCGACTCCCCCACATGCCCGACACCTCCCCCTCCCCCAACGACATCCCCG
>NZ_LIRL01001172.1 GCF_001419795.1 Streptomyces niveiscabiei | reverse complement strand
GTTCGGGGGCGGGCTGGAGACCAAGCGGCGGCTGCTGGCGCTGGAGGGGGTGTTGCCGGAGCCGTTGTTCTGAGGCGGGGCTCCGGCGCGGGTGCGGCCGTCGGTCAGTCGTAGTGCCGTGCCTCCAGGACGTTGCCGTCGGGGTCGCTGAAGTAGAAGCTGCGCGGGGCCTTGCCGCGGGCCCCGAAGGAGCCGTGGGCGACGGGAGAGGTCGGGACGTCGAGGGACTCCAGGCGGGCGCGCAGAGCGTCGTAGGCGGCTTCCGGGAGGGCCAGGCAGACGTGGTTGACGGGGTGGCCGGCGCCGGCCTCGGAGTCGGGGAGCATGCGCATGTCGGGCGCCAGGGTGAGGGGCATCAGGTCGATCAGGGTGTCGTCGTTGACCCGTACGGAGGGGAACGGGACCTCGCCCGCCGTGAACTCGGGGAGCCGTACGGGGTCGAGGCCCACCGCGCGCGCGTAGAAGCCCGCGGAGGCGACGGGGTCGCGTACCCAGAGCACGACGTGGTCGAGACGTGCGGAGTTGTCCGTCATGCACCCCAGGCTGGTGGTGTCTCCCACAGGCCGCAAGAGTTTGACCGGCCAGAACGATCGCCAGAGATGAAGGAGAGAGCGACCGACAGGAGGCGGGCCCATGGTGCTGATGGTGTCGGAAGAGGTACGGGAGGCGCTCGCCGCGCGCAGGCCCGTCGTGGCACTGGAGTCGACGATCATCGCGCACGGGCTGCCCCGGCCGCGCAACCTCCAGGTGGCGCGCGAGCTAGAGGCCGTCGTCCGCGCGGAGGGCGCCGTACCGGCGACCGTCGCCGTGCTGGACGGGCAGCCGCGCGTGGGGCTCGACGAGAAGCAGCTGGAGCGCATCGCCGACGGTGACGGCATCCGCAAGCTCGGCCACCGCGACCTGCCGCTCGCGGTGGCGTCCGGCGCGAGCGGGGCGACGACCGTCTCCGCGACCGCGCAGCTCGCCGCGCTGGCCGGGGTGCGGGTGTTCGCGACCGGTGGGCTCGGCGGGGTGCACCGGGAGTGGACCCTCACGCAGGACGAGTCCGCCGACCTCGGGCTCCTCGCGCGCACGCGGATCACCGTCGTGTGCGCGGGCGTCAAGTCCATCCTGGACGTCCCCGCGACGCTCCAGCGCCTGGAGACGCTCGGCGTGGCCGTCGCCGGGTACGGCACGGACCGCTTCCCCGGGTTCTACCTGTCCGACTCCGGCCACCCCGTGGAGTGGACGCTCCGTACGCCCGGTGAGGTCGCCGAGGTGATGCGGGCTCAGGACCTCCTCGCCGGCCCGGACTCCGCCCTGATCGTCGCCAACCCCGTCCCCGAGGAACAGCAACTGGAACCGGCCCTCCACGCGCGCGTACTGGCCGACGCGCTGCACGCCTGCGAGGCCGAGAACATCACCGGCCAGGCCGTCACGCCCTTCCTCCTCGACTACCTCGTCCGCCACACCGACGGGGCGTCCCTGGAGGCCAACCTCGCGGCCGTACGCGGCAATGTGCGGCTCGCGGGGCGGATCGCCGCGGCTTGGGCGGGGGATTGAGGG
>NZ_LIRL01001171.1 GCF_001419795.1 Streptomyces niveiscabiei | reverse complement strand
CCGTCGATCCGCACCGGCACAGCCCACCCGCCTTCCCTCGGCGCCGAGCCTGCGCCCCACTGACCTCTAGGGAGCTCCCGCACCCATGCCTGACTACGGACACGACCTGCTCTTCGGCACCGTCCTCGTGCCGACCTCGGGGCACCCCGACGACGCGGTGGCGCTCGCCCGGATCGCCGACCAGGCCGGGCTGGATCTGGTGAGCGTGCCGGATCACCCCTACCGGCCGGACCTGCTCGACGCGTGGACAGCTCTCGCGGTCATCGCCGCGTCCACCACCCGCGTGCGGGTCTTCCCCAACGTCGCGAACCTCCCCCTGCGACCGCCCGTCATGCTCGCGCGCGCCGCGGCCGGACTGGACCTGATCAGCGGCGGACGGGTCGAACTGGGACTGGGTGCCGGGGCCTACTGGGACGCCATCGCCGCCGACGGCGGACCGCGCCGGGACGCCGGTACGGCACGGCGGGCGACCCGCGAGGCCATCGACGTCATCCGGGCGCTGTGGGGCGATGCGGCCCGGCCGGTCCGCGTTGCCGGTGAGCACTACGCGCTCGACGGCGCCGTACCCGGCCCCGCTCCCGCCCACTCCATCGGCATCTGGCTCGGCGCCGTCGGGCCTCGCATGCTCGCGCTGGCCGGGGAGAAGGCCGACGGCTGGCTGCCCAGCGTGCCGCATGTCCCGCCGGGGCGACTCGCGGCGGGGCACCGTGCCGTCGACGAGGCGGCGGCGTCGGCGGGGCGCGAGCCGCGCGAGGTACGGCGCCTGTACAACCTCTCGCCGGGACCGGGCGGCTTTCCGCAGGGCCCGCCGAGCACCTGGCCGGAGCAACTGGCCGCGCTCACGCTGGAACACGGCACGAGTGCGTTCCTGCTCCCCACTCAACAGCCGTCCCTGATCCAGGCGTTCGCGAACGAGGTGGCACCGGCGACACGGGAACTGGTGACGGCGGAACGCAAACGCGCGGCGGACCGTCCGAGACCCGCGCGGCGTCCGGACTCCGCAGACCACGCGAACCCGGTGGAAGGCTCACACACCACACCCCCGGCACGTGCCGCCACCGCCACCCTCGCACCGGACCAGCCCCGCACCTCCACCCCCGGCGACCGTCTCTCCGTAC
>NZ_LIRL01001170.1 GCF_001419795.1 Streptomyces niveiscabiei | reverse complement strand
TCGGCGAGCCGCTGGACGAGCGCGAAGAACAGGGCTTGTTCGGTGACCGACAGGGGCGCCAGGAAGACCTGGTTCATGCGCGCCGTACGGACGGTCAGCTTGCGGTGGACGCGTACGCCCTCCTCGGTCGGCCGCAGCAGGGAGCGGCGGCCGTCCTGCGGGTCGCGGACCTTGTCGATGAGCCCGCGCCTGCCCAGCCGGCTGATCACCTCGGCGATCGTCGACCGGTCGAGCCCCACGCGCTCCCCCACCGTCCGCTGGTCGAGGCCGGGCTCGGCGACGAGCGTGTTCAGGACGGCGAACTGCGGGGAGGTGATCTCCTCCGAGACCATCGTGTTCCACAGCAGGTAGTGGGCCTGCTGGAGCCGCCGGGCCAGGTGCCCGGGGTGAGTGGTGAGGTCCACCGCGCCCATGGAGACTCCCCTCGTCGAATTCGTTGGTGCACTGAACGATACCCGCACGGTCCACTCGCTGTCTTTACGCTCCGCACACGTTCTGCCTGCTTCAATGCAAGGGTCTTGACGGTCGGCCGTCGCGGTGGGAGCGTGAGGACATCCTCGCTGAAATGCTCAGTGCGCTGAGCAATGGGAGAGATGGGGCTCGACGGATGGACAAGGTGGTCGCCACGGCCCGCGAGGCGGTGGCCGATGTGGGTGACGGCGCGTCGCTCGCGGTGGGCGGGTTCGGACTGAGCGGTGTGCCGACCGTGCTGATCGACGCGCTGTTCGCACGCGGGTCGGGCGGGTTGTCGGTGGTCTCCAACAACTGCGGCGCGATGGAGTCCGGGCTCGCGGTGCTCCTCGCGGCCGGGCGCATCGCCCGGGTCACCGGGTCCTACATCGGGGCCAACAAGGAGTTCGCGCGCCAGTACCTCGCCGGTGAGCTGGAGGTCGAGCTGATCCCCCAGGGCACGCTGGCCGAGCGGCTGCGCGCGGGAGGTGCGGGAATCCCCGCCTTCTTCACCCCGGCCGGGGTGAAGAAGGAGGTGCGGGAGTTCGACGGGGTCGAATACGTCCTGGAGCGCGGCATCCGCACCGACTTCGCGCTGGTGCGCGCGGCCAAGGGCGACCGGCACGGGAACCTCGTCTTCAACAAGTCCGCGCGCAACTTCAACCCCCTCGCGGCGATGGCCGGGCGGGTCACGATCGCCGAGGTCGAGGAGCTGGTGGAGCCCGGCGAGATCGACCCGGACGCCGTGCATCTGCCGGGGATCTTCGTCCAGCGCGTGATCGCGCTGACGCCCGAGCAGGCCGGTGACAAGAAGATCGAGCAGCGGACGGTGAGCAGCTGATGGCCTGGACACGCGAGGAGATGGCCGCGCGGGCCGCGCGCGAGCTGCGGGACGGACAGTACGT
>NZ_LIRL01000117.1 GCF_001419795.1 Streptomyces niveiscabiei | reverse complement strand
GGCGGCGTTGGAGTGGCTGCGGGCCCGCGTCCGGTGAGCCGGCCGGGCCCTGATGCGCGCCCGCGTCCCTCGGCATCACTCCGTGCCTCGCCCAGTGCCAGCTTCCCCGGCGTCAGCCTGCCGCCTCGCCCAGCGCCCGTCTCACCCCAGAATCACCCCGCCGCCTCCACCAACGCCCGCATCACCCGCAGATCCTCCCCCATCTCGGGATGCCACTGAACCCCCAGCGTCCACCCCCCACCTCCACCTCGCTCGACAGCCTCGATGGTCCCGTCCTCGGCGTGCGCGGAGGCGATCAGCCCCGCCCCCAGCTGGTCGACGGCCTGATGGTGGTAGGTCGGAACGCTGGACGCCTCGGGGACGATGCCCGCGTACAGGGTCCCGGCGACCGGCGTGACGGTGTGTCGGCCGAAGACGCCCGGTGCTTTGACGTGCCCTTCCATGTGCTGGACGAGGGTCCCTCCGAGGGTGACGTTGAGGAGTTGCATGCCCCGGCAGATGCCGAGCAGGGGTACGCCCGTGTCGAGGGCGGCGGAGATCAACGCGGTCTCCCAGGCGTCGCGTTCGCGCGCGGGGACGTCAGTGCGGGGCTCTCGCGGGGCCCCGTACAGGGCGGGGTCGACGTCGGGCCCGCCGGAGACGACGAGCCCGTCGAGACGGGCGACGGCGGACGCGGCGCGGGCGGGCGCGTCCGGCGGCAGCATCGCCGCGAGCCCCCCGGCCCGCTGGACGAGCCGGGGATACCCGGCGGGCAGGAGCGCCGCCTCCATCTCCCAGACGCGCCAGCTCGCGGCGGGCTCCAGATAGGTGCTGATCCCGATGAGCGGCGTACCGGCCATGAACCCTCCAGGTAATGGACTCCAGGGATACCTTTGCAGAACGGGGCTCAGGTGAGGAAGCCCCGCAGCAGGGCGGCCGTCCCCCCGCAGTGCTCGCGCATGATCTCGCGCGCGGCGTCGGCGTCGGCGTCGAGGACCGCCTCGACGAGGGCTTCGTGCTGGCGCTGGGAGTGTTCGAGGTTGCGCACGAGCAGCGGGATGCAGTCGAGGAGGTCGTTGACCTGGGCGCGGACGGCGGCGTACTGCGCGGTGAGGGAGGGGGAGCCGCAGAGTTCGGCGAGGGTGAGGTGCAGGAGCGTGTCGCGGCGGCGGTAGTCGGCGAGGGGCGCGTCATGCGTCCCGGCGAGGGCCTCGCGCAGCCGGGAGACCTGTACGTCGGTGAGGCCGTGGCTCGCGCACAGGCCCGCCGCGCCGACCTCCAGGACCTCGCGGAACCGCAGGACGTCCTCGATGTCGACCTCGGCGATCCGCCGCCGGAGTTCGGCTTCGCCGGTGCCGGGGACGGCGGAGCGCGGCAGCACGAACGTACCGCCGTACCGCCCCCGCCTCGACTCCAGCAGCCCCTGGTCCTGGAGGACCTTCAGGACCTCGCGCAGGGTGACCCGGCTGATGCCGAGCCGCTCGGCCAACTCCCGTTCGGCGGGCAGCCGTTCGCCGCCGGGGACGAGGCCGAGGCGGACCACCTGGAGGATCTGCTCCAGCGCCTCCTCGAAGCCGTTGCCCGCCCGCACCGGCCGCAGGACCGGCGTCAGCCGGTCACCCGTACCCGTGTTCTTCTCCACCGTCATCCGGCCGTGCCCCCTTCCCAAGCAATGGTTTTCAGCAATACCTTATGGCTCCCGGACGCTTCATGGCCCCTGTACGGGCGCCGAAGCCGAGGACGCCTCACGCCCTGGAGGACGCCCTCACGCCCTAGAGGAGGCCCTCCGTGCCAGACCGCACCGCCCCGCTGCCCGTCGAGGACCTGCACGCCCTGGTCGCGGCGGGCGAGATCGACACGGTCGTCCTCGCCTTCCCCGACATGCAGGGCCGTCTCCAGGGCAAGCGGTTCGCGGCCCGCTTCTTCCTCGACGAGGTCCTCCAGCACGGCACGGAGGGCTGCAACTACCTCCTCGCCGTCGACACGGACATGAACACCGTCCGCGGCTACGCCATGTCGTCCTGGGAGAGCGGCTACGGCGACTTCGCGATGCGCCCCGACCTCGCCACCCTGCGCCGTATCCCCTGGCACCCCGGCACCGCCCTCCTGATCGCCGACCTCGCCTGGGAGGACGGCTCCCCGGTCGGCGCGGCCCCCCGCCAGATCCTGCGCCGCCAGCTGGACCGCCTCGCCGAGCGCGGCTGGACCGCGCAGGTCGGCACGGAGCTGGAGTTCATCGTCTTCCGCGACAGCTACGAGCAGGCGTGGGACGCGGGCTACAAGGGCCTCACCCCCGCCAACCAGTACAACGTCGACTACTCGATCCTCGGCACCGGCCGCATCGAACCCCTCCTGCGCCGCATCCGCAACGAGATGGCCGGCGCGGGCCTGACCGTCGAGTCCGCCAAGGGTGAGTGCAACCTCGGCCAGCACGAGATCGCCTTCCGCTACGACGAGGCCCTGACCACCTGCGACCAGCACGCCGTGTACAAGACCGGCGCCAAGGAGATCGCCGCGCAGGAGGGCGTATCCCTCACGTTCATGGCCAAGTTCGACGAGCGCGAGGGCAACTCCTGCCACATCCACCTGTCGTTGACGGACGCCGACGGCGCGAACGTCTTCGCGGGCCCGGACGGCATGACCGACACCATGCGCCACTTCCTCGCCGGACAGCTCGCCGCCCTGCGGGACTTCTCCCTGCTGTACGCCCCCAACATCAACAGCTACAAGCGGTTCCAGCCGGGCTCCTTCGCGCCGACCGCCGCCGCCTGGGGCCGCGACAACCGCACCTGCGCCCTGCGCGTCGTCGGCCACGGCCGCTCCCTGCGCTTCGAGAACCGCCTCCCCGGCGGCGACGTCAACCCGCACCTCGCCGTCGCCGGCCTGATCGCGGCCGGCCTGTACGGCGTCGAGCACCAGCTCGAACTCCCCGCCGCCTGCGCCGGAAACGCCTACACCGGCGACTACGACCACGTCCCCACCACCCTGCGCGAGGCCGCCGACCTCTGGGAGCACAGCCCCATCGCGGAGGCCGCGTTCGGCGAGGAGGTCGTCGCGCACTACCTCAACATGGCGCACGTGGAACTCGCCGCGTTCGACGCGGCCGTCACGGACTGGGAACTGCGCCGGTCCTTCGAACGCCTGTAGAGCCACCACGACTTACGACTGTGAAGGGTCACGCATTGTCCGAGCTGATCGTCCTCAACCCGGCCACCGAGGAGGTCGTCGCGAGGGTCCCCGCCGCCGACGCCGCCGAGGTCGACGCGGCCGTCACCCGCGCGGCGCGCGCCCAGGAGGCGTGGGCCGCCCTCGCGCCTGCCGACCGCGCTCGCCTCCTGCGCCGGTTCGCGGACCAAGTCGACGCCCACGTCGAGGAGTTGGCGGCGCTGGAGGTCCGCGAGGCCGGGCACACGATCGGCAACGCCCGCTGGGAGGCGGGCAACGCGCGCGACCTGCTCCTGTACGCGGCGGGCGGCGTCGAGAGACTGACGGGCCGTCAGATCCCGGTCCCCGGTGGCCTCGACGTCACCATCCTCGAACCCCTCGGCGTCGTCGGCGTGATCGCGCCCTGGAACTTCCCCATGCCCATCGCCGCTTGGGGCGCCTTCCCGGCGCTCGCGGCCGGCAACGCGGTCGTCCTCAAGCCCGCCGAGACGACCCCGCTCACGGCCCTGCGCCTCGCCCAACTCGCCCTGGACGCAGGCCTTCCCGAGGGGGTGTTCCAAGTCGTCCCCGGCTACGGCGACATCGCCGGCCGCGCCCTCGTCGACCACCCCGGCGTCGCCAAGATCGTCTTCACCGGCTCCACCCGCACCGGCCGCGACGTCATGGAACGCTGCGCGGCCCTGGTGAAACCGGTCACCCTCGAACTCGGCGGCAAGAGCCCCAACGTGGTGTTCGCCGACGCCGACCTGACGAAAGCCCTCGACCCCTTCTCGTTCCTCGACAACACCGGCCAGGACTGCTGCGCCCGCACCCGCATCCTCGTCCAGGAGAGCGTCTACGACGAGGCGCGCGCCTTCCTCGCCGAGGCCCTCGCGGCCGTCGTCGTCGGCGACCCGGCCGACGAGAAGACCCAGATGGGCCCCCTGATCTCCCGCCAACAGCTCGACCGCGTACGGTCGTTCGTGCCGGACGACGCACCCGGCGCCCTGCGCGGCAGCGCCCCCGGCGGCCCCGGCTTCTGGTTCCCGCCGACCGTCCTGACCGCCGAGGCCCCCGACTCGCCCGCCTGCCGCGAGGAGATCTTCGGCCCCGTCGCCGTCCTGCTCCCCTTCACCGACGAGGCCGACGCGATCCGCCTCGCCAACGACACCCCCTACGGCCTCTCCGGCTCCCTGTGGACCCGGGACATCGGCCGCGCCCTGCGGCTCTCCCGGGCCGTCAAGGCGGGCAACCTGTCCGTCAACTCCCATTCCAGCGTGCGCTACTGGACCCCCTTCGGGGGCTACAAGCAGTCCGGGGTCGGCCGCGAGCTCGGCCCCGACGCGCTCGCCGCCTTCACCGAGACCAAGAACGTCTTCATCAGCACGGAGGACCCCGCACAGTGACCGAGACTCCTGTCTGCCGCCGCCTCGTCGGCCGGACCGCCGTCATCACCGGAGCCGGCAGCGGCATCGGCCTCGCCACCGCCCGCCGCCTCGCCTCCGAGGGCGCGCACGTCGTCTGCGCCGACATCGACGAGACCGGCGGAAAGGCCGTCGCCGACGAGGTCGGCGGCCTCTTCGTGAAGGTCGACGTCACCAACCCGGAACAGGTCGAGGCGCTCTTCAAGACCGCCTACGACACGTACGGCAGCGTCGACATCGCCTTCAACAACGCCGGGATCTCGCCCCCCGACGACGACTCCATCCTGGAGACCGGGCTCGACGCCTGGAAGCGCGTCCAGGAGGTCAACCTGACGTCCGTGTACCTGTGTTGCAAGGCCGCGATCCCCTACATGCGTCAGCAGCAGCGGGGTTCGATCATCAACACGGCGTCGTTCGTGGCCCGGATGGGCGCGGCGACCTCGCAAATCTCGTACACCGCCTCCAAGGGCGGCGTCCTCGCCATGTCCCGCGAACTCGGCGTGCAGTTCGCGCGCGAGGGCATCCGCGTGAACGCGCTGTGCCCGGGGCCGGTCAACACCCCACTCCTGCAAGAGCTGTTCGCGAAGGACCCCGAGCGCGCGGCCCGGCGGCTCGTCCACATCCCCGTGGGCCGGTTCGCCCAGGCCGAGGAGATCGCCGCCGCCGTCGCCTTCCTGGCGAGCGACGACTCCTCGTTCGTGAATGCGACCGACTTCCTTGTGGACGGCGGTATTTCGGGCGCGTACGTGACCCCGCTCTAGAGAAACGTGTGGCCCTCGCCGCGGTAGGTGGGCACCGTCTCCGTGACGGTGTCCCCCTCGATCAGGTGCAACTGGTCGAACCGCTCGCAGAGTTCACCGGCCTTCGCGTGCCGGAACCACACCTTGTCGCCGATCAGCAGGTCGTCGGCGGGCGCCCCGATCAGGGGCGTCTGGACCTCGCCGGGACCCTCCTGAGGGTCGTACCTGAGGCCCTCCGGGAGATACGGCACCGGCAGGCGGTCCACGCCGGGTGCGCCCGAGGCGGGGTAGCCGCCGCCCAGGACCGTCACCACGCCGACGCCCGGGCGCCGTACGACCGGCTGCGCGAACAGCGCCGCCGGACGGCCCGTGAACGACGTGTAGTTGTCGAACAGGCGCGGCACGTACAGGCCCGAACCCGCCGCGACCTCCGTCACCGCGTCCTCGGCCACCGTGCTCTCCACGCTGCCCGTGCCGCCGCCGTTCACGAACTCCAGGTCCGGGGCCACCGCCCGGACCGCGCGCACCACCTCGGCGCGGCGCTCGGCCAGTTCGCGGCGCGCGGTGCGCTGCATCAGCCGGATCGCGCGGGACCGGAAGGGGCGGCCGGCCACCGAGTCGCCGACGCCCGCGATGTGGCCCTCGTACGCCATGATGCCGACCAGCTTGAATCCCTGACGCCGGGTCACCGTGCGGGCGAAGTCGGCGAGTTGGGCGGGGGAGCGGAGGGGGGACCTCAGTGCGCCGACCCTGATCCGGCCGCCCAGCATCTGGAGGGACGTGTCCAACTCCAGGCAGACGCGGATCACTTCACGGCCGTCGCCCCGCGCGGCGTCGATCAGGTCGAGCTGGGCCACGTCGTCGACCATGACCGTCACCGCCGCGGCGAGCTTCGGGTCGGCCGCCAGTTCCGCGTACCCCGTCCGGTCCGCCGACGGGTACGCCAGCAGGATGTCCTCGAAACCCGAGCGGGCCAGCCACAACGACTCCGCCAGCGTGAACGACATCAGCCCCGCGAAGCCGTCCCTCGCGAGCACCCGCTCCAGCAGCGCCCGGCAGCGGACGGACTTGCTCGCCACCCGGACCGGCTTCCCCGCGGCCCGGCGGCGCAGGTCCTCCGCGTTCGCGTCGAACGCGTCCAGATCGACGATCGCGAGCGGAGCGTCCAGATGAGCGGTGGCCCGGTCGTAACGGGCCCGGTCGGCGGCGCGCACAGTCATGCACGCAGCCTGCCAGACCCGATTACCGCAGGGTAGGGGGACGATACGGGCAGAAGCCACGGGGTGGTGGTACTGGTTCTCCCTCCTCCCACGACAAGCCGTAGAGTGACGCGCACGCACGGAGGAACTGCTCCGGCCGGGATGCCGGTCGACCTGTGCGGGTATGCGTGCCCGAGGGGACCACCGTCCACGGGGACGCCGCCGCTCGCCTGGCGGCTCGGCACGCACGAGGAAACGGGGGCTGCACTTGAGCACGGAAGCGCGGCGCCCTCCTGCGGAACACACGGCTGCGGAAGGGGCGTCCTTGAGGGAGGGCTCTGCGGGGGACGGGGCGCTGCGGAGGGATGGGCGTGCTGCCCCTTATACACATCT
>NZ_LIRL01001169.1 GCF_001419795.1 Streptomyces niveiscabiei | reverse complement strand
GTGCCGGGGTCGGGGGTGAGGCCGAAGAAGGTGAGGACGCGGGCGCCCATGCCGGCGGCGTACACGTTGTGGCCGGTCTGGATGCTGATCGCCTCGACGGGGGCCTGGTTGCCGGTGGAGCCGTAGCGGGTGCGGGTCCAGCCGTTCGGCGAGTCGGTGGCGGACGGGGTCTGGGTCAGGCCGTGGACGTTGGTCCACTGCTTGATCTCCTCGCCGAAGTTGGGGTAGCGCAGGATGTCGTCCTGGGTGCCGTGCCACAGCTGCATGCGCGGCCGGGGGCCGGTGTAGCCGGGGTAGGCGCCGCGCACGAGGTCGCCCCACGCCTGCGGGGTGCGGATGATCGTGCCGTTCGCGCAGTCGCTGTTCCACTCGGAGCCGTTGGTGGTGGCGAAGCAGGCGAAGGGGACGCCCGCGAAGGCGGCGCCGGCCGCGAAGACGTCCGGGTAGTCGCCGAGCAGGACGTTCGTCATCATCGCGCCGGACGACATGCCGGTGACGAAGATCTTGCTCGTGTCCGCCGCGTAGTTGGCGACCGCCCAGTCGACCATCGACTTGATGCCGACGGGGTCGCTGCCGCCGCCGCGCTTGAGGGCCTGCGGCGAGGCGACGTCCCAGCACTTGCTGGCGCGGGTCACCGACGGGTACACGACGACGAAGCCGTACTGGTCGGCGAGGGACCGGTACTCGCTGCCGTTGTACATGTCGGTCGCGGAGCCGCCGCACCAGTGCACGGCGACGATGACCGCCGGGTGCGCGCTGACGTTGGCCGGGGCGTACGCCCACATGCGGAGGTTGCTGGGGTTGGCGCCGAAGCCGGTGACCTCGGTGAAGGTCGCGGGCGGCACGGGTGCGGCGGAGGCGGGCGGCGGGGCGAGGAACAGCGCCGCCAGCAGCACGGCGACCGCTGTGAGCGCCGAACGCAGCGCCGTGCGGGGGGTGTTGGGGCTGGACACGGGTCGGTCCCTTCTGGTCACGGCTCGGGGACGGGGCAGCGGGCACCCGAAACGCATGGTGGCATGGGCACGCCACCCCATGGAAGCGCTCCCACGGTTCTTTCGGGACTTTCGGAGCGGCTGGATCCGTTCTGCGCGAGGCGTTGACCAGAAAGCGCTTGCCCTCTACGTTCCGTTCAGTGATGTGACCGAGCCGCTCCCCAGTTCCGCCCAAAAGTCGCATCACGCCCAGAGCAGCGTTCAACATCACGTTTTTTGTTCAAGGACATGTACGTCCATGTCCTCGTGAAGGGACGCCCCCCATGCGTACGCATCCCCTGTCCCGCAGGACCGCACAGGCATCGCTGGCAGCGGCGCTGACCGCCGCGCTCGCCGTCACGCTCCCCCACCCCGCCGGGGCTGCGGACCCCTCGCCCGTCGGGTTCGGCGCCGGTACGACCGGCGGCGGCAGCGCCTCGGCGGTCACCGTCTCGACCCTGGCCGCGTTCAAGTCGGCCGTGACCGGCTCCACTTCGAAGGTCGTCCGCGTCAACGGCCTGATCACGCTGAGCGGTCAGGTCGACGTCGGGTCCAACACGACGGTCCTGGGCGTCGGTTCGTCGTCCGGGTTCACCGGTGGCGGCCTGCGGCTGAAGAACGTCACGAACGTCGTGATCCGCAATCTCGCCATCAGCAAGCCGCTGGCTCCCGCCGATGGCATCGAGGTGCAGCGCTCGACGAAGGTGTGGATCGACCACAACTCCTTCTCCGCCGACCGCGATCACGACAAGGACCACTACGACGGCCTGCTCGACATCAACCACGGCTCGGACTTCGTCACCGTGTCCTGGAACACCTTCAAGGACCACTTCAAGGGCTCGCTCGTCGGGCACAGCGACAAGAACTCCGCCGAGGACACCGGGCACTTGAGGGTGACGTACCACCACAACCTGTTCAGCAACGTGTACTCGCGGATCCCCAGCCTGCGGTTCGGGACCGGGCACTTCTACGACAACTACGTCACCGGCGCGGACACCGGCGTGCACTCGCGGATGGGTGCGCAGATGCTCGTCGAGAACAACGTCTTCCGGAACACGAAGATCGCGGTGACGACGAGCCAGAGCAGCGACGTCGACGGGTTCGCGAACCTGCGCGGCAACGACCTCGGGGGCGCGGCGACGGAGGTGTCGCGGACCGGGTCGTTCACGGCGCCGCCGTACGGGTACACGGCAGAGCCGGCGTCGTCGGTGGTGGCGTCGGTGTCGGCGGGCGCGGGGGTCGGGAAGCTCTGACGTCTCGTGCTCGGTGGCGGCTCCCGCTGCTCCGTGTCGGCCCTGGCTTCTCCGTGGCGGCTCCCCCGAAAGTTTCCCCCCGCAAGTTTCCCCACGAAGCGCCTCCGTGGCGGCGCTTCTCTCCCCAACAGGAAGAAGGCATACGGAACATGACCTCCTTAGCGCGCGCAGCGGGCGGTGGCCTCGCCGCCCTCTCGCTCTCGTTTGGCATGATCATGACCAGCGGCGCGGCGTCCCCCGTGCAGGCGGCGACCTGGCCGTCGGCCAACGGGAGCCAGGCCGTCACCTCGACGATCCCGGTCTCCGGCACCAAGGACTACGGGATGAAGCGGCTTTACGGCAGCGGCGACCTCGGTACCGGCGGGCAGAACGAGGACCAGGACCCGATCCTCGAACTCGCCGCCGGGGCCGTCCTGAAGAACGTCATCATCGGGGCGCCCGCCGCCGACGGCATCCACTGCAAGGGCGCCTGCACGCTCCAGAACGTCTGGTGGGAGGACGTCGGCGAGGACGCGGCGACCTTCCGGGGCTCGTCCTCCTCCAACGTCTACACCGTCTCCGGCGGCGGCGCGCGCTCCGCCAGCGACAAGGTGTTCCAGTTCAACGGCGCCGGGACGCTCAACGTGTCCAACTTCGCCGTCCAGAACTTCGGCACCTTCGTGCGGTCCTGCGGCAACTGCTCCACGCAGTACAAGCGGACGATCAACCTCAACACCATCGAGGCGACGTACTCGGGCGGGCGGCTCGTCGGCATCAACACCAACTACGGCGACAGCGCGACCCTGCGGCGCGTCACCGTCGTCGGCGACAGCG
>NZ_LIRL01001168.1 GCF_001419795.1 Streptomyces niveiscabiei | reverse complement strand
GGTGGGCGCCGGGGGTGCGGCAGGGGTGGCCGCAGGAGCAGGCGCCGGAGACGGTGTGGGCGCCGGGGACGACGTCCCAGCCCCACAGGCCCGTTAACTCGGCTACGGCCGTGCACTCGGGGGAGCGACCGCGCCTGCGCGCGCCGGAACGGATCTCGCGAATGCCGCCGATCGTGAAGCCCATGCCCCCTCCAACGGGTCCGACGCACCGGTGGTCACGCAAAGAGCGTGCGGCGTGACTCTCCGTACTCATGATCTCCGGAACGCCCTCGGACCGGGGCGGCGCACTGAGGCGCGGGGGTGGTGAAGCCGCCCGTGCGCGCCCCCGAGTGCACCTTTCCGTTCGCTCGGGCCGTCCCGCGTCAAGTCAATCGCGTGCGCGCCACTCTGAGTTCATCCGAAGGGGTGGCGAATGGTGGCGATTCCCGGAACGCCATGGCCGGACGGGTGATCGTAGGATTACTTTGAGTGTGCGGGGCCTGGGGGTACACGCACCAGTGGGTATGCCACCGGCAAGTCGTCCTTCTGTTCGAAGGGTGACAAACGCCGGACGGCAGGGCTATTTACCGGCATTCTGATAAGGCTTGGCGCAGTCGGGCGACGCGGTCCGCACTGCAAGTGGTCTCAGGGATGGGGGCGTTCCAGTGAGCGGCAACGAAAGCGGCGGGACGAGCACGGACAAGCGTCCGAACGAACTGCTCTCCTCCTGGTTCGTCCGCAGCGGCTGGTCCAAGGGCGAACTCGCCCGCCAGGTCAACCGCCGCGCCCGCCAGCTGGGCGCGGGCCACATCTCCACCGACACCTCCCGCGTACGCCGCTGGCTCGACGGCGAGAACCCCCGCGAACCCATCCCGCGCATCCTCTCCGAGCTGTTCTCCGAGCGGTTCGGCTGCGTCGTCTCCGTCGAGGACCTCGGCCTGCGCGCCGCCCGCCAGTCCCCGTCCTCCGGCGGCGTCGACCTCCCCTGGACCGGCCCCCAGACGATCTCCCTGCTCAGCGAGTTCTCCCGCAGCGACCTGATGCTGGCCCGCCGCGGCTTCCTCGGCACCTCCCTCGCCCTGTCCGCGGGACCCACCCTCATCGAACCCATGCAGCGCTGGCTGGTCCCCTCCCCGCCGAGCACCCCCCGCGCCTGTGGCCCGCTCCCCACCAGCCGCGCCCGGGGCCGCCTCTCCCGGCAGGAACTGGAGCTGCTGGAGGCGACGACCTCGATGTTCCGCAAGTGGGACGCCCAGTGCGGCGGCGGACTGCGCCGCAAAGCCGTCGTGGGCCAGCTCCACGAGGTGACCGACCTCCTCCAGGAACCCCACCCCGAGTCCACCGCCAAACGCCTCTTCAAGGCCGCCGCCGAACTCGCCGAACTCGCCGGCTGGATGTCGTACGACGTGGGGCTCCAGCCCACCGCGCAGAAGTACTTCGTCCTCGCCCTGCACGCCGCGAAGGAAGCCGGGGACCGCCCCCTCGGCTCGTACATCCTCTCCAACATGAGCCGCCAGATGATCCACCTCGGCCGGCCGGAGGACGCGCTGGAGCTGATCCACCTCGCGCAGTACGGCAGCCGCGACTGCGCCAGCCCGCGCACCCAGTCGATGCTGTATGCGATGGAAGCCCGCGCCTACGCCAACATGGGCCAGCCGGGCCGCTGCAAACGCGCCGTGCGGATGGCCGAGGACACCTTCGCCGACGCCACCGACTGGGACGAGCCCGACCCCGACTGGATCGGCTTCTTCACCGAGGCCGAGCTGTACGGCGAGAACAGCCACTCCTACCGAGACCTCGCCTACGTGGCCGGCCGCAGCCCCACGTACGCCTCCCTCGCCGAACCCCTGATGCTGCGCGCCGTCGACCTCTTCGCGCAGGAGTCCGACGACTACCAGCGCTCCTACGCGCTCAACCTGATCGGCGTCGCCACCGTCCACCTCCTCAAGCGCGAGCCCGAACAGAGCGCGAAATACGCCACCGAGGCCATGGCCGCCGCCAAGCGGGTCCGTTCCGAACGCGTCAACACTCGTATCCGAAAGACCGTCGACAACGCCGCCCGCGAATTCGGCGACCTCACCGACGTCGTCGACCTCACCGACCGCCTCGCCGCCGAACTCCCCGAGACCGCCGAAGCCGTCTGACGCATCCGTCGGACCCCCCGACCCCGGCCGCGGCCGGCCCTCCCGAACTGCCCGACTCGGCTCCCCCATGCCAGGTCATTTCGGAGGCCGACCGCGGCCGGCCTGTGTCCGGAAGAGGAAGGTTGCGCCACGATAACGATCCGCGCGGCCAACATCAGCCAATTCATCGACGCGTAACACAGGCGACCCCTTCGTCACCCCCGCGAAACAGCGAGGGGCCCGAGCCGAAACCGCGCTGCGCCAGTCTCAAGGCCCATAACCGGCCCGCCCCCACTCCGCAGCCGAGGCTTCGCCCGCACGGGGCCGTACGACGACGAGGAGACGCCGATGGCTCCAGCCATCACCACCGCCGCAGACAAACTGTCTGCCGCCAACACAGGCTTCATGCTCATCTGCTCCGCCCTGGTGCTGCTGATGACCCCCGGCCTGGCCTTCTTCTACGGCGGCATGGTCCGCGTCAAGAGCACCCTGAACATGCTGATGATGAGCTTCATCAGCATGGGCATCGTCACCGTCCTGTGGGTGCTCTACGGCTTCTCCATGGCGTTCGGCACCGACCATGGCTCCCTCATCGGCTGGGAGTCCGACTTCGTCGGCTGGTCCGGCATCGACAAGATGGACATCTGGTCCGGCTACACCATCCCGGTGTTCGTCTTCGCCGTCTTCCAGATGATGTTCGCGATCATCACCCCCGCCCTGATAAGCGGTGCCATCGCCGACCGCGTCAAGTTCTCCGCCTGGGCCCTCTTCGTCGTCCTGTGGGCCACCGTCGTCTACTTCCCCGTCGCCCACTGGGTCTGGGGCACCGGCGGCTGGGCCTTCGAACTCGGCGTCATCGACTTCGCCGGCGGTACGGCCGTCCACATCAACGCGGGCGCTGCGGCCCTCGGCGTCATCCTCGTCATCGGCAAGCGCGTCGGCTTCAAGAAGGACCCGATGCGCCCCCACAGCCTCCCGCTGGTCATGCTCGGCGCGGGCCTCCTGTGGTTCGGCTGGTTCGGCTTCAACGCCGGATCCTGGCTCGGCAACGACGACGGCGTCGGCGCGCTCATGTTCGTCAACACGCAGATCGCCACCGCCGCCGCCATGCTCGGCTGGCTCGCCTACGAGAAGATCCGCCACGGCGCCTTCACCACGCTCGGCGCCGCCTCCGGCGCGGTCGCGGGCCTCGTCGCCATCACCCCCTCCGGCGGCGCGATCACCCCGATCGGCGCGATCTGCATCGGCCTCATCACCGGCGTCGTCTGCGCCATGGCCGTCGGCCTCAAGTTCAAGTTCGGCTACGACGACTCCCTCGACGTCGTCGGCGTCCACATGGTCGGCGGTGTCCTCGGCTCCGTCCTCATCGGCTTCTTCGCCAGCGGCAAGGGCCAGTCCGACGTCAAGGGCCTCTTCTACGGCGGCAACGCCGACCAGCTCTGGAAGCAGCTCGCCGGTGTCGGCGCCGTCCTCGCCTACTCCCTCATCGCCTCCGCGATCCTCGCCTTCCTCATCGACAAGACCCTCGGCATGCGCGTCGACGAGGACGAGGAGATCTCCGGCATCGACCAGGCCGAACACGCCGAGACCGCCTACGACTTCAGCGGCGCCGGCGGCGGCATCGTCAAGTCCGCCGCCGTCCCCGCGGGCGTCGGTGCCGAGTCCAAGAAGGTGGACGCATGAAGCTCATCACCGCCGTCGTCAAGCCCCACCGGCTCGACGAGATCAAGGAGGCCCTCCAGGCCTTCGGCGTCCACGGACTGACGGTCACCGAAGCCAGCGGCTACGGTCGGCAGCGGGGACACACCGAGGTCTACCGGGGTGCCGAGTACACCGTCGACCTCGTCCCCAAGATCCGCATCGAGGTCCTGGCCGAGGACGACGACGCCGAACAACTCATCGACGTCATCGTCAAGGCCGCCCGCACCGGCAAGATCGGTGACGGCAAGGTCTGGTCCCTCCCGGTCGACACGGCCGTCAGGGTCCGCACCGGCGAGCGCGGCCCGGACGCGCTCTGACCGAAGAACAGAACAGGAGTCGCTGGGTGACGAGCACGGACGAGCGAAGCGAAGAACAGGACTCGGGACCCAGCGGCTACGCGGCGGCCCGGCTGCACCTCCTCACCGAGGGAGGTACGGCCGGGCCGCCGCGCCGCAGCGCCCTGTCCGAACTGACGGACGACTGGCTGGCCGGCCTGTTCGCCTCCGCCACCGGAGACCTCAGAGGCATCTCCCTCGTCGCCGTCGGCGGCTACGGACGCGGCGAACTCTCCCCCCGCAGCGACCTCGACCTCCTCCTCCTGCACGACGGCAGCGACACCAAGGCCGTCGCCACGGTCGCCGACCGCCTCTGGTACCCCGTCTGGGACCTCGGCCTCGACCTCGACCACTCCGTCCGCACCCCCACCGAGGCCCGCAAGACGGCAGGCGAGGACCTCAAGGTCCAACTCGGCCTCCTCGACGCCCGCCACCTCGCCGGCGACCTCGGCCTCACCTCTGGACTGCGCACCGCGATCCTCGCCGACTGGCGCAACCAGGCCCCCAAACGCCTCCCCGAACTCCGCGAACTCTGCGCCGAACGCGCCGACCGCCAGGGCGAGTTGCAGTACCTCCTCGAACCCGACCTCAAGGAAGCCCGCGGCGGCCTGCGCGACGCCACCGCCCTACGCGCCGTCGCCGCGTCCTGGCTCGCCGACGCACCCCGCGAAGGACTCGACGACGCACGACGCAGACTCCTCGACGTCCGCGACGCCCTCCACCTCACCACCGGACGCGCCACCGACCGCCTCGCCCTCCAGGAACAGGACCAGGTCGCCGCCGAACTCGGCCTCCTCGACGCCGACACCCTGCTCCGCCAGGTCTACGAATCCGCCCGGCTCATCTCCTACGCCAGCGACGTCACCTGGCGCGAGGTCGGCCGCGTCCTGCGCTCCCGCGCCGTACGGCCCCGGCTGCGGGCCATGCTCGGCGGCGGGAAACAGGTCGTCGAACGCTCACCCCTCGCCGAAGGCGTCGTCGAACAGGACGGCGAAGTCGTCCTCGCCCGCGCCGCCCGCCCCGAACGCGACCCCGTCCTGCCCCTGCGCGCCGCCGCCGCTGCCGCCCAGGCCGGACTCCCGCTCTCCCTGCACGCCGTACGACGCCTCGCCGCGACCGTACGCCCCCTGCCGACCCCCTGGCCCGCCGAAGCCCGCGAACAACTCGTGACCCTCCTCGGCTCCGGCCAGCCCACCATCGACGTCTGGGAAGCCCTGGAGGCCGAGGGACTCATCACCCGCCTCCTGCCCGACTGGGAACGCGTCCGCTGCCGGCCCCAGCGCAACGCCGTCCACATCTGGACCGTCGACCGCCACCTCATCGAAACGGCCGTCCGCGCCTCGGAGTTCACCCGGCGCGTCAGCCGCCCCGACCTGCTGCTCGTGGCCGCCCTCTTCCACGACATCGGCAAGGGATGGCCCGGCGACCACTCCGTGGCCGGCGAGATCATCGTCAAGGACGTCGCCGCGCGCATCGGCTTCGACCGCACGGACGTCGCCGTGCTGTCGACCCTCGTACGCCACCACCTCCTCCTCATCGACACCGCCACCCGACGCGACCTCGACGACCCCGCCACCGTCCGCTCCGTCGCGGAAGCGGTCGGCACGCAGAGCACACTGGAGCTCCTCCACGCGCTCACCGAGGCCGACGCGCTCGCCACCGGCCCCGCCGCCTGGTCCTCCTGGCGGGGCTCGCTCGTCACGGACCTGGTCAAACGGGTCGGCGCGGTCCTCGCGGGCGACGAACCCTCTGCCCCGTCCACCTCCGCCCCCACAGCCGAGCAAGAACGCCTCTCCATCGAGGCGCACCGCACCGGCGGGCCCGTCCTGGCGCTGCGCGCCCAGACCCACGAGGAGGAGATGGACCCCGGCGAGCCCCTGGGCGTCGAACTGCTCATCGCGGTCCCCGACCAGCCGGGGGTCCTGCCCGCCGTCGCCGGAGTGCTGGCCATGCACCGACTGACGGTCCGTACGGCGGAACTCCGCGAACTGGAACTACCGGACGGGGTGGACCAGGGTTCGGTGCTGCTCCTCGACTGGCGGGTGGCGGCGGAGTACGGCTCGCTGCCGCAGGCTGCGCGGTTGCGCGCGGACCTGGTGCGCGCGCTGGACGGCTCCCTGGACATCTCCGGTCGGCTCGCCGAACGGGACGCCGCCTATCCACGCCGACGGGGCTGGGTCGCTCCGCCTCCCCGGGTGACCGTCGCTTCCGCCGCCTCCCGCCACGCGACCGTCATCGAGGTGCGCGCCCAGGACGCGCCCGGACTGCTGTTCCGGATCGGGGCCGCGCTGGAGGACTCGGGGGTGCGGGTGCGGAGCATGCACGTGTCGACGCTGGGGGCGAATGCGGTGGACGCGTTCTATGTGACCGGGGTGCAGGGGGCGCCGTTGCCTGTGGGGGA
>NZ_LIRL01001167.1 GCF_001419795.1 Streptomyces niveiscabiei | reverse complement strand
GGGCATATGCCGGGTCGATGCCCACGGTTCAGCTGACGCCCGCTGCACAGAAAACCCCGAGCGCCACTGACTGGCATCACCCCACCGACAGCACAGCCCCCCGAGCCCCCGCCATCGCCTTCTCGTTCTGCATCCGAGTGACCCGCAGCACGACGAGCAGCGCCAGCACCCCCGCCGCCGCCCCCACGGCGTCCATCACCATCGTCACCCCCATGACCTGCCGGTACTCGGCGAACGTCTCCGCCTTCCGGTCCTGCACGGACACGACCCGGCTGACGACGAGCCAGAGCACCCACAGCGTCCACCACGCGTTGACCAGCCCGTGGGACACCCGCCGCCCGAGCGGCGCGCTCGCGTTCCACACGTCGACCATCACCCGCCGGGGGAACCACAAGTTGACGACCGGCACGAACCACGCGCCGATGGTCCATCCCCGCCCCTTGGCATGCCCACCCGGCTCGAAGACCTCCCCGTTCACGCGGACCCGCCAGAACCAGCAGAGATAGACCACGACGGTGGGCAGCAGCGGACCCGTCTGCACAGGCGTGGCGATGTACGACAGCCGGTCCGCGAACTCCGAGCGCTCACCGACGTCGATCCCCGCCGCGAGATCGCCATAGAGGCTGTACAGCACGACATCCGTCAGCACCCCGAAGAGCTGCCCGACGACGACGATCCCCAACAGCACAGCCGTAGCTCTCCCGAGCCCCACCGGCGAACGCAACCAGGCGACAGACATGAAATCCCCCCGAACCATAAGAACACGTCATGAGAATTCCGGGCCTCCCCAGACCCGGAACGCGCATTCTCGCACAGGAACCCTCAGCTCACCCGCCCCGCCAACTCCCGGAACCGCGCCCACGACAAGGCGGGCGTACGGGAGTCCCACAGTTTCTGCGAGACCGCCCGCAACGGCATCCGAATCCCCGCGGCGACCTGAGCCTGCGTCTGCGACTGGGACAGATCGCACCACACGGCGAAAACCCCGCCGAGAATCTGCGAGTCGTAGGACGAGGAAACCGCGGTGGCCCCCCGCAGCACCCGGGGATTCCACTGCTCGTAGATCCGCTGCCCCGTCGGATAGACGAACGTGTTCGGCTCCCCGAGCACGTAATAGAGGAACTCGTCGTTGTAGTTGACGACTTTCCGCCCGGCGGAGAGATACTCGACCGGTTTCCGCGCCCCGAGCTCCTTCCCGGTCCAGTACGCGACCTGGATCCCGTCGGCGGCCTCGACGGACGTCCCCCGGTAGAACCCGTCGTTCCAGGCCCGCACGGTCCGCCCGGCGACCGCCTTGGCACGGTCGTTGAGCCACCCGGTGGCGAGATCGGCGACGCCCGCGCCGGCCCCGTACTCGTTCCGCGCGGCGGCGGCGAGCTGAGGGTAGAGGGCGCCGGGGTTGGGCACGGTCAGCGCCTGGTACTCGTCGCCGCCGAGATGCCAGGAGGAGCCGGGGAACAGTGCGGCGTATTCGCGCAGGAGATCGTCGACGATCCGGGCCGAGGCGTCCTTGGAGATGTCGACGGCGCCTTTCGTGGGTACGCCGTTCACATTCCGCAGCTGCAATTCCGGGTGCGCCGAGATGACCGCCCCGAGATGCCCCGGCGAATCGATCTCCGGCACGATCTCGATATGCCGGGACGCCGCGAGGGAGACGATCGACTTCACCTCGGCCTTGGTGAGATGAACCTTGGACACGACCTCCGGGTGGGAATCGGAGGCGATCCGGAAACCCTGGTCGTCGGAGAAGTGCAGCCCGAGCTGATTGAACTTCAGATCGCCCAGTTCCCGTACCCGGTCCTCGATCCAGGACGCCGTGAAGTTCTTGCGCGCGATGTCGAGCATGAACCCCCGTACGGGCTTGGCGGGCCGGTCCCGCACGACCCCTTCGGGCGCCGCCCCGCTCCCGCGCACCTCCTGCTTCAGCGTCCGCGTCCCGTAGAACACCCCCGCCTCGGACGCCCCGCTGACGGTGACCTTCCCCCCGCTCACGGTCACGCTGTACGACTCCGGGGGCCCCTCCTCGCCGAGTTCGAGCCGTACGTCGCCGTCCCGGCCGTCGCTCGCCTCACCCCCGTACGCCATCCCCAACTCCCCCGCGATCAGCCGCCCTTCGTCCGCGAGCCGGGAGTCGTCGACGACGACCCGGAAGGCCCGGTCGGGCCGCCACCCGGGCCCGCGCGCCGGCGTGTGGGAGGCGACGGCGGGGATGGTGCGGGGTGCGGTGGAGAGGGCGTAGGAGGAAGAGGGCCGGACGGAGCGGGAGGCACTGGGCGTACTGCTGCGGGAGGCCCGCGCGGAAGCCTCGGCCGACGCATCGCCCCCGGACCCGGACGACCCGGACGAGGCCCACACCCCGACCCCCACCCCGAGCCCCACGGTCACGACGAACGCCCCGGCGACGACCGCCCCCCGCCGCCCGCCACCCTGCCCCTTCCCCCGCCTGTGCCTGCCCACGCCCCCAACC
>NZ_LIRL01001166.1 GCF_001419795.1 Streptomyces niveiscabiei | reverse complement strand
CCAGGAATACCGCCCTGAACCCCGAGGGACTCACCCCCGCCGCCCCCAGCAGGACCGACAGGAACGCCGTCCCCACCGAAGCCGCGACCTGCTGGTTGATCGCCAGCGCTGTGCTCGCCGCGCCCATCCGCTCCTTGGGCAGGTCCCGGCTCGCGACGGTCATCGTCGGCATGATCACCATTCCGACGCCGACGCCCATGAGCAGGGACGTCGCGAGGATCCGCCAGGCGGCCACGTCGTCGATCCCGGCCTGAACTCCCGTACCGGCCATGCCTATCGAGGCCAGCATCGCCCCGCACACGATCATCATCCGGGGCGACACCTTGTCCACCCGGCGCGAGGCGATCTGCATGGTCCCCCCGATGGCCAGCCCGACGGGCACCCCCAGCAGCCCGGTCCCGGTGGCATCCCAACCCCGCACCTGCTGCCAGTACATGGGTCCGAGCAACGCGGACCCGAAGTACCCGCAGGCGAAGAGCGCGAGCGTCCCGATCCCGAGGGCGAACGTACGGTCACCCAACAGCCGTAGATCCAACAGGGGTTGATGGGTCGTCAGGGCGTGTCGTACGAACGCCGCGACGAGGACGCCCCCGACCGCCACGAACCCCAGCACCTCCGGCGACGTGAACTCCCCGCGCTCCCCGCCCCGAGCGAGCCCGTACAGCAGCAGGGCCAGGCCGGGCGGCAGCAACAGCAGCCCCCGTACGTCGAGTCGAGGCACCTCACCCCGGGGCGCGTCCGCGCGCAGCAGCCGTACGGCGAGCCCCAGGGCGACCGCCCCGACCGGCAGGTTGACGAGGAAGATCCAGTGCCAGGACGCGACGTCGATCAGCCACCCGCCCAACACCGGCCCGGACACGGGGCCGATGAGAACCGGCAGCCCGATCAACGCCATCGTCCGCCCGAACCGCTCCCGGTCGGCCAGCCCCAGCGCCATCGCCATGCCGACCGGCATCAACAGCCCGCCCCCGAGGCCCTGTACGACCCGGAAGGCGATCAACGACCCGGCGTCCCAGGCGAACGCGGCGAGCCCGGAACCGAACGTGAACAGCGAGAGCGCCAGCAGATACGCCCGCTTGGCCCCCAGCCGGGCCATCACCCACGCCGCCGTGGGGATCACGGCGGCCAGCGCGAGCGTGTACCCGGTGAGCGTCCACTGGATCGTCCCCAGCGAAGCGCCGAACGCGCTCGACAGACTCGGCAGCGCGACGACGACGATCGTCCCGTCGAGCACGACCATGAGCGAGCCGACGAGAATCACGCCGAGCGTACGGTTGAGCGCGCCGGCATCGGAAACCGGCGCCGCCGACATACCGACCGTCATGCCCCCCCACCCCTCACAAACCGCACCCCTCCGCGAGCCCGGCCTCTCAACAAC
>NZ_LIRL01001165.1 GCF_001419795.1 Streptomyces niveiscabiei | reverse complement strand
GCCAGCCCGTGGCCCCCGGACAGCCCCAACTCCCCGCGCAGGCCCAGCCCGTCGCACCGGGCCAGGTCGCCGGACAGCCCCAACTCCCGGCGCAGAGCCAGCCCGTCGCGCCCGGCCAGCCCCAACTCCCGGCGCAGAGCCAGCCCGTGGCCCCCGGACAGCCCCAACTCCCCGCGCAGGCCCAGCCCGTCGCCCCCGAGGGTGCCGAGCACGTCGGGCGGCACGATGGTGTGGCCCACGACCAGGCCGGTGATCACACCCCGCCCCAGCCGCACCCGGCGAGTGCGCCGACGGGGCGGCGGCGTCGGGCCGTGGCCGTGCCTCCGGGTGCGGATGCCGATGAGGGCAAGGGCGTGAGCGCGGAGGTTGCGGCGCAGCAGGCGCAGATTCCGGGACAGGCCCAGGTCGCCGGCCAGGCCCAGGCGCAGCTCCCCGGACAGACCCCCACACCGAACCCGGCGTCCCTCCCCGCGCAGGCCGCGCAGAGCCCCGTACCCGCTGCCGTCCCGCCCGAGACCGGCGTACCCGGCGCGGGCGCGGCCGACGCGGGGGCACCCGGAACTCCCGTACCCGGCGCCCAAGTTCCCGGCGCAGGCGCACCCGGCATCCCCGTACCCGGCGCTGGCGCCCCCGGCGCAGGCACACCCGGCAACCTCGTACCCGGCACGGGCGTACCCAACGCGGGCGCGCCCGGAACTCCCGTACCCGGCGCCCCAGTTCCCGGCGCAGGCACACCCGGCATCCCCGTACCCGGCGCTGGTGCCCCCGGCGCAGGCGCGCCCGGCAGCGGCGTACCCGGCGCCCAAGTTCCCGGTGCCGCCGTGCCCGATGCCGCCGTGCCCGGCAGTCCCGTACCCGGCGTCCCCCAGCCTCACCCCGCCCCCGGTCAGACCGGGCACGTTCCGTTGCCGCCGCAGCCGGGGCACACCGGGCATATCGCTATGCCGTTGCCCGCCGAGGCGCCGCCCGCGCAGCCGTTGCCGGCTGAGGCGGTGGATCCGAACTCCACGCAGGGGCGGGCGATCAGTGTGCGGACGCTCGGGCAGGGGGTGCCGTTCACGCGGCAGGCGGCTCAGGTTCAGCAGCCGCAGGCTCAGGCCCAGCAGGGGCAGGGGACTTCTGGGGGGCGGCGGCGGAAGTTGGGGACTCCGCCTGGGCCCGAGGCACGGCCTCATCCGCCTGCCGAGCAGGTGCCCGCGCCCCCGCTGCCCCATCCCTCCCTCGCCGGGCAGACCCGGCTCGCGCCGGGGACCGAGGGGGCCGGGCGGTCGTACGCCATAGGGGCGCCCGATTCGAACGCGGCGGAGGGGCCGGAGCCGTTGGACGGGCCGGGCGGCGCTGTCGAGGTCGCCGACACTCCCCGGCCGCAGCCGATGGACGACGAGCTGCCGCCGGAGCCGCTCGACAACCCGCGTCGGCTGCTCGTGTGGCCCGCGCCGGACGTCACGACGCAGCAGGCGCTGAGCGACCGCGGGTACCGGCCCGTGATCGTCAACTCCCGCGAGGAGGTGGACGCGCAGATCGCCGCGTTCCCGGCGGCGCTGTTCGTGGACCCGCTGACGGGGCCGATCACCCGTACGGCGTTGCAGTCGCTGCGTACGGCGGCTGTCGCGGCGGAGGTTCCGGTGCTGGTCACGGCCGGGTTGGGGCAGGCGACGCGGGAGGCCGCGTACGGGGCCGATCCGGCCGTCCTGCTCAAGGCGCTGGCGCCTCGGGACAGTGATCAGCATCCGCCGCGCGTCCTGCTCATCGAGGAACACGCCGAGATCGCGCTCGCGTTGACGTCGACGCTGGAGCGGCGCGGGATGCAGGTCGCGCGCGCGGCGAGTGACGCGGACGCGGTGATGCTGGCGGGGCAGTTCCGGCCGAACCTCGTCGTGATGGACCTCATGCAGGTCGATCGTCGGCAGGCGGGGATTCTCGACTGGCTGCGCGCGAACGGGCAGTTGACCCGGACGCCGCTGGTCGTCTACACGGCGGCCGTCGAGCAGCCCGACCTGCCCCGGCTCGCCTCCGGGGAGACGGTGCTGTTCCTCGCGGAGCGCTCGACGAGCGGTGAGGTGCAGTCGCGGATCGTGGACCTGCTGGCCAGGATCGGGACGAACTAGGTTCTGCGCGGGGGGACTTGGGGCCCCTTCGCGACGTACCTCACTTCGCGGTCAGTCTCCGGGCCGCCTCCTTGATCGACGACCTCAGCCTGTCCCGGTCCGTTTCCTCGCCGCCTGCCAGGATGCGGCTCATCTGGGGGACGACCGTCATCCAGTTGGCCAGGGAGATGATCAGGAAGAGCAGGTCGGCCGGGGGGATCGCGTCGGTGATCACGCCGCGTTCCTGGCCGTCCCGCATCGCGTCGACCTTGTGGGCGTAGTGCTCGCGGCGGGCCTGTTCGTCGGGGAGTTCGGCCGTGCCGTACTCGATGCCCTCCCAGTAGAGGAGGCGCAGGAGGTCGGGGTTGGCCGCGTGGTAGTCCATGAGGCGGTCGATCCAGCCGTCGATGTCGTCCGGGTCGACGGGGACGGCGGCGGCGAGGTCGACCATCCTGCGGCTGAGGACCTGCGTGAACAGCTCCGCCTTGTTGCCGTAGTAGACGTAGATGAGCTGCTTGTTGGCCTTCGCCTCGGTCGCGATGCGGTCGATGCGGGCGCCCGCGATGCCGTACCGGGCGAACTCGGCGACGGCGGCGGTGAAGATGCGCGCCTTGGTGGCCTCGGGGTCTCTGACTGCCATGGGATCAGGGTAGCGGGGGCTGCGGATAACCAACTAGTTGGTTGACAGGGAATGAGGGGTGGGTGCAGAGTGTTGGCAACGTAACCAACCAACTGGTTGGTTGTGGGATTGTCCGTACGAGGGAACACTCCATGTCTTCCGTGTCATCACCGCCATCGGTGTCGTCGGTGCCTTCGGAGGCGCCGGCGTCTTCGGCGCCCCAGGCCCTCCTGTTGCCGCTGCTCGCCCTCTGCACGGCCGTCACCGCCGCCAACATCTACCTCGCCATCCCGCTGCTCCCCCTCATCGCGCGGGACTTCGGGACGTCCGCCTCCTCGGTCGCCTGGATCGCGGCCGTCGCCCAGTTCGGGTACGCCACCGGGCTGCTGGCGTTCGCGCCGCTCGGGGACCGGGTGAACCGGCAGCGGATCGTGGGCGTGCTGTCGCTGGTCACGGCCGTCGCGCTCGGCGGGGGAGCGCTGGCCGGTAGCGCGGGCGTGCTCGGCGTCGCCGTGTTCCTCGCGTCCGCCGCGACGATCCCCGTGAACAGCCCGGCGACGACGGCGGCGACATGCCGAGCCCGGCGATCGGCGGGCGCCCGCTCGGCGACGAACGGCACGAGCAACTGCGGTACGACGGTCGCGGCGGACGCGAGGAAC
>NZ_LIRL01001164.1 GCF_001419795.1 Streptomyces niveiscabiei | reverse complement strand
CCCCTTTCACCCCTCGCGCACGTTTTCGATCCCCGTCCCCAGGCCGAGTGATACCTACGCCTCCTCGCGCCATTCACGCTCGGCAGCAGTGTCCTTACGCTGTGATGGGTGACAGGGTGACGACGGCCGACGCGAGCACGGGGGACAGATGGGATTCGGCTTCGGACAGCGGCGGGGCGGTCAACTGCCGGTGGAACTCACGAGCTTCGTGGGCAGGTCGGAGGAACTGGCGCTGCTGCGCGACGCGTTGGGCCGCGCCAGGCTGGTGACCTTGGTCGGCCCCGGCGGCGTCGGCAAGAGCCGTACGGCGCTGCGCGCGGCCGGCGCCTCGGCGGCGCGGTTCGCCGACGGCGTCCGCCTGATCGAGCTGTCGGCCCTGCGCGACCCGGAGTTGGTGCCCGCCACCCTCGCCGGCGTCCTCGAACTGCCGGAGCAGCCCGGCATGAGCCCGCTGGACGCGGTCGTCGAACACCTCCGTGACCGCCGCATCCTGCTGGTCCTCGACACCTGCGAACACCTCGTCGACGCCTGCGCGATGCTCTGCGACATCCTCCTGCGCGAGGCCCCGAGCCTCAGCGTGCTGGCGACCAGCCGTCAGCCTCTGGACGTACCCGGTGAGCACTGCGTCCCCATCACCCCGCTGAGCAGGCAGGACGCGGTCGACCTGTTCGTGCAGCGCGCGGCGGCCGTGAACGGCGGCGTGCTCCTCGACGAGGGCGACCGCGAGCGCACCCTCGCCCTCGTCGACCGCCTCGACGGCATGCCGCTCGCCCTCGAACTCGCCGCCGTACGCCTGCGCGCGGTCCCCCTCGCGGAGCTGGTCGCACGGCTCGACCAGCGCTTCGAGGTGCTGACCGGGGGCCGCCGCACGTCCCTGACGCGCCATCAGACGCTGCGGACGGCCATCGACTGGTCGTACGACCTGTGCACCCCGCACGAACGCCTGCTGTGGGCCCGACTCTCCGTGTTCGCCGGGTCGTTCGAGCTGACCTCGGCCGAACAGGTGTGCGGCGACGGCGAGTTGCCGCCCGGCGAGGTCGTGGAGGCGCTGATCGGCCTGGTGGACAAGTCCGTCGTGCAGCGCATCGGCGAGGACGGCGGGCGCTACCGCCTCCTCGACACGATCCGCGAGTACGGCGCCGGACGCCTCACCGCCGCCGACCAAGAGGCCGTGAAACAACGGCACTTCGCGCACTACGAACGTCTGGTGGGCCGGTTCTGGGACGAGTTCCTCAGCCCCGCGCAGGTCGCCCTGCACCGCGCCGTCCGCGAGAACGTCGCCGACGTCCGGGCCGCCCTGGAGTACGGCTGCGCGGCGGAGGGTCGGGGCGTGGAGGCGCTGTGGCTGGCGGCGCGGCTCGGGCCGTACTGGCGGGCCGCCGGCACCCTCTCCGAGGGGCACCACTGGATCGACAAGGGGCTCGGACTCACCCCGCAGGACTGCCCCGAGCGGGCCTGGGGCCTGCTGATGACCGGCATCTTCGGGGTGTGGGCGGGCGACCTGGAGACCTCCCTCGACCGCTTCCCCCAGGCGTACGACGTGGCCCGCAGGTGCGGCGCGGAGCGGGTGGTCCTCTCCGCCGAGGGATACCTGGGAGCCATGACCGCGTTCGGCGGCGCCGTCGAACAGGGGCTCGCCGAGGTCGAGGTGGCCCGGCGGCGCATCCTCGACTCCGGGGACGGCCTCGCGATCGGCGTCATCCACTACGAAGCCGCCCTGCTGCGGGCCGTGTTCGGGGACACCAAGGGCGCGCTGGAGCTGTGCGAGACGGGTATGTCCTACCTCGAAGGGCGCGGCGAACGGCAGTTGTACGCCTCGACCGTCGCCACGAAGGGGCTCATCCTCCACCTCGCCGGGGAGCACGCCGAGGCCGTCGAGTGCTTCCGCCTCGGCCTCGAAGCCGCCGCCGAGATAGGGGAGATCCTGGTCGCCGCGCTCGCCTGCCTCGGCCTGTCCTGGCACGCCGAGCAGCACCAACGCCCCGTCCGCGCCTGCTGGTTGATGGGGTACGCCGAACACGCCCGGCGCCTCGGCGGCGACCCCGTCACGCTCCTGCCGCGCCTGCTGGAGGAGCAGGAGGCCGTCCAGAAGTCGGTGCGGGCCGCCCTCGGGAGCGAGGCGTTCGAGCGCTGGCGGGAGGTCGGGGCGCGGCTGTCGGGGCGCGAGGTGCTGGAGGCGGTCCGCGCGGACGCCGACGTACCCC
>NZ_LIRL01001163.1 GCF_001419795.1 Streptomyces niveiscabiei | reverse complement strand
CCTCCAGGGTCGGCCGGGTCGTGCGCCAGTCGGGGGAGAGGGGGCTTTGGGGGCGGATCAGCGCGGTGAGCTGACGGCCTGTCGTGCGGGACTCGACGACCGTGTGCGCGGCGAGGTCCGCGCCCTCCGCCGGGCCCTGCACCCGGACGTGCGCGTCGAGGAGGTCGTCGATCTCGCCGGCGAGGCGGATTCCGCCGCCGCCGACCAGGAGGAGGTGGTCGCAGGAGTCCTCCAGCTCGGCCACCACGTGCGACGACATCACGATCGTCGTCCCGAACCGCGCGGCCTGCGACATCAGCGTGGCCATCAGCTCGTGCCGGGCCAGCGGGTCGAGGTCGGCCATCGGTTCGTCCAGCAGGAGCAGGTCGGGGCGCTTGCCGAGGGCCAGCGCGAGGGCGACGCGCGTCCGCTGGCCTCCCGACAGCGATCTGACGCGCTGGTCCGGGTCGAGGCCCTGGGCCGTCGCCACCCGCTCCGCGGTCTCCGCGTCCCACCGCGCGGGGTTCAGGTCGGCGCCCATCCGCAGCGTCTGCGCCACCGTCAACTGCGGGTACAGCGGCTTGTCCTGCGCGACGTAACCCACCCGGGTCCGGACGGACGCGGGGTCCGCGCCGAGCACGGTCAGCTCTCCTTCCGTCGCGGGAAGCAGGCCGGCCGCGAGGGCGAGCAGCGTCGACTTCCCCGCGCCGTTCGGACCGACCATCGCGCAGACCCGGCCCACGGGCAGGGAGAAGGAGCAGTCGCGCAGAGCCCAGGCGCTCCGGCGGCCGAAGCGTTTGCCGAGACCGGTGGCGGTGAGGGCGGGGGGCTGGGGTTGTGCGGTGGTCATGGTCGGTCCCCCTTGAGGGTCGCGGACGGTGCGGATTCGGCTTGTTCAGGTGCTTCTGCTCTCTTGATCGGATCTGCCCCCTCGATCGGTTCTGTCCGGCCGGAAGAATTTGAGAAATTTCCTGAATCCGCTGAATGCGCAGGTTGTGAGGGGCCGGCTGAGGCCGGGGAGTAAGGGGAGTGCCGGCCGGATCCCGGTGCGGCGTACTCGTCGAGCACGGCGGTGAAGAGAGCGGCCACGTCCTCTCTGTCCAGGCCGGCCTCCCGGGCCCGGTCCGCCCAGCCGTCGAGCTCGCGGCGCAGCGGGGAGTCGTCGGCGGGGGCGGTGCCGAGGGTGCGGCGGACGAAGGTGCCGAGCCCCCGGCGGGCCTCGACCAGGCCCTCCCGTTCCAGCTCCCGGTACGCCTTCAGCACCGTGTTCGGATTGATGGCGGTCGCCTCGACGACCTCGCGGGCCGTGGGGAGCCGGTCGCCGGGGCGGAGCAGGCCGAGGCGCAGGGCCTGCTTGGTCTGCTGGACGATCTGGACGTAGGTGGCCACGCCGCTGTGCCGGTCGATGCGGTATTCGACCACGGGTTCCACCACCCTTTCACTAATTGAGTAGTGAAAGGGTGGTGGAACGGGGGCGGTTCGTCAAGCGCCCGAAGAAACCGCAGGTCGGAGGCGCCGCACCGGGCGCTATAGAAGGGGACAAAAAATTTTTCGCAGATCGTGAACCGATCGGCGAGGTCGGAGCGATGAGGGGGTGTGAGCGAAACGAGAAGTGACGGAGAGCTGCTGCGGGCCATCGCCGCAGACGGGGACCGTCACGCCTTCGAGGAGCTGTACCGGCGGTTCGCGCCGTGGCTGACCGCTCGGTTGCGCAGCCGCTGCTCGGACGCCGGGACGGTGGACGACGTCGTGCAGGAGACGTTCCTCGCGGTGTGGCGGGGCAAGGCCCGGTACCACGAGGAGGGGGACGTCGCGGGCTGGCTGTGGCGCATCGGCGCGAGACGTCTCGTGGACGCCCTGCGCCGCGACGGCGCCCGGGGCCGGATCCGCCAGGCCCTGGCCCGGCTGCGCCATCGCGACGAGGTGTCCGCGGAGGACCGTGTCCTCACGGGGGTGGAGCACGGCGACCTCGCGGGCGCCCTGGCCCGCCTCTCACCGGAACTGCGCGCGGCCCTCCAGGCCACGGTCATCGACGGCCTGAGCACCAGAGAAGCGGCGGCCCTCCTCGGCATCCCGGCGGGCACGGTCAAGACCCGGGCGATGCGGGCCCGCAAACAGCTGAGGGAGGCGCTGACGTGAGGAGGACGAGGAGCGAGGGCGCCCGAAGGGGCGCGGTGACGGGGTCGCGGCGGACCGGCCGGGACGTGGCGGCGGAGCCGCGCCGGCTCGGCGAGAGCGTGGCGACGGGGTCGCGGCGCGGCGGCGGGGGTGCGGTGACCGAGCCGGGCCGGAGCGGCCGGGGCGTGGCGACGGGGGCGGATCTGATCGATGGAAGGAGCGCGGCATGAGCTGGCATGTCGGTGACGAGGAACTGCGGGCCTACGCGCGGGGCGAGCTGGCGGCGCCGCTGCTGTGGTCCACGGACACGCACCTCGCGGCGTGCGCGCAGTGCCGGGCCACGCTCGCGCGGGAAGCCGACCCGGTCGCGCTGGACGTCGGCTGGGAGCGGCTGGACGCGGAGCTGGACGCGCCGAGGCGGGGCGTGTTCGAGGGGCTGCTCGTACGGTTCGGGGTCTCCGACCACACCGCGCGGCTGCTGACGGCGACGCCGATCCTGCGCCGGTCCTGGTTCCTCGCGGTGCTGTCGGTCCTGGTGATGACGGTCGTGATGGTCCGTACGGCCGACAACCCGGCGCTCTTCCTGGCGCTCGCGCCGCTGCTGCCGCTGGCGGGCGTGGCCGTGTCGTTCGGCCGCACCCTGGACCCGACGTACGAGATGGCGATGGTCGCCCCGGTGCACGGCTTCCGGCTCCTGATGATCCGTACGGTCGCGGTCCTCGCCGCGAGCCTCGCCCTCAACGGCCTCGCGACCCTGGCCCTCCCGGGGTACGGCCTGCTGGCGCTGGCCTGGCTGCTGCCGGCGATGGCGCTGACGACGACGGGCCTGGCCCTGACCGCCCGCCTCGGCGCGGTGGTCGCCCCGGCCCTGACCTGCGCCACCTGGGTCGGCATCCTCCTGTTCGCCAAGTCCCGCCCGCACGAAACGCTGGCGCCCTTCACCACACCGGGCCAGCTCGCCGCCGCCGGGGTGGCCCTGGCCGCCGCAGTCGCGCTCTACCGCTCACGGGACCGCTTCGACATCCGCCCGATGGCCGGCTTCCAGGAAGGAGGGGCGATGTGACACCGCGCAGGACACCCCGCCCCACCGACCACGACACCACCCGAGAGGACCCCATGACCGGCATCAC
The DNA here is from genome assembly GCF_001419795.1 of Streptomyces niveiscabiei. GTDB lineage: Bacteria > Actinomycetota > Actinomycetes > Streptomycetales > Streptomycetaceae > Streptomyces > Streptomyces niveiscabiei. Next base: position 1,212 of record NZ_LIRL01001163.1, on the reverse strand, counting down.
GACACTGACGGCGACCGACCTTTCCCTGCGCTACGGCGGCACCCGCGCCCTGGACGGCGTCTCCCTGACCCTCGGCCGGGGAGTCACCGGACTGCTCGGCCCCAACGGCGCGGGCAAGACGACGCTGCTGAGGGTGCTGGCGACCGCGGTGCCCCCGGACGGCGGCGAGTTCAGGGCACTGGGCCACGACCCGCGCACGTCGGCCGGCCGCCTGGAACTGCGCCGGGAGCTCGGCTACCTGCCGCAGAACCCCGGCTTCCACCCGGACTTCACGGCCTTCGAGTTCGTCGACTACGTCGCGATCCTCAAGGAGCTGAACGACCGGGGGGCGCGGATCAGGGAGGTGCGGCGCGTGCTGGAGGCCGTCGACCTGAGCGACGTGCGCAAGACGCGCCTGAAGAGGCTGTCCGGCGGGATGCGGCAGCGAGTCGCGCTCGCGGCGGCGCTCGTCGGCGACCCGGGCCTGCTCGTGCTGGACGAACCGACCGTCGGACTCGACCCCGAACAGCGCATGCGGTTCCGGGAGCTGATCGCGCAGGCGGGCGAGGGCCGGACGGTCCTGCTGTCGACGCACCAGACGGAGGACGTGGCGATGCTGTGCCACCGCGTGATCGTGATGACCCACGGCCGCGTCCGCTTCGAGGGCACCCCCGCCGAGCTGACCGCGCGGGCGGCCGGCCGGGTCTGGAGCAGCGTCGAGCGGGACCCGTCGGCGCGGGCCGGCTGGCGCACCGGCACCGGCAGCTTCCGCAACATCGGCGACCCCCCGAAGGGCGCCGAACTCCTCGAACCCACCCTGGAGGACGGCTACTTGCTCACCCTGGACGGCGAGAGCGCGGAGGTCTCGGCATGAGCACCCTGACCGCGACCCCCACCACGGCGACCGAACCGAAGGCCCCCGGCCCGCGCCGGCTCGCCTCGGTCCTCGCGCTGGCCCGCTTCGAGGCCCGCGAACTCCTCCTCCAGGTCCCCGTGGTGCTCTTCGGGCTCCTCTGGATCACCTTCACCGTCGTGAAGCTGGTCCGGGAGGAGGGGATGGACGACTTCCCGATCCTCCACATGGTGGACCGGGACACCCAGGCACTCCCGCAGTTCTTCTCCATCGCGATCCTGGTCTCCGTCAACTCGGCGGTGCTGCGCGCCCGCAGGAACAAGACGGACGAGCAGTTCTCGATGCTGCCGATGGAACCCTGGGCCCGCGCGCTGGCCCAC
>NZ_LIRL01001162.1 GCF_001419795.1 Streptomyces niveiscabiei | reverse complement strand
CTCCGGGCCCCGCCGATCCCGCGACCACCGTGCTTCCCAAGCTCATACCGGCGCCCGCGACGGCGGTACCCCCGCTGGTGTCCACGTCCCGCCCCTCCACCGACGCGTTCGCCGCCCCCGAGGCCCTCCAGGTACCGGCCCAGCGCACGGCGCCGAGCGAACCCTTGCCCTCCGAAGCCGCCCGTCCGACAGCACCGCCCGAGGAACAGCAGCGGGCTGAGGAGCAGCAGCGGGCCGAACAGCTCTGGTCCGAGGAGCAGCACCGGCCCGAGGAGCAGCAGCGGGCTGAGGAGCAGCAGCGGGCCGAGCACCGGGCCGAGGAACAGCGCCGCGCCGAGCAGCACTGGGGTGAGCAGCAGCGCCGGGCCGAGAACCCGTTGGCGGCGCCGCACCCCGAGCCCGGGTCCTTCCGGTCGTTCGCCGAAGAGGCGCACCGGCCCGAGGCCGAGCCCGACTCCGACCTCGACTCGGACCCGGAGTTCCTCCGGCCGTTCATCCAGGAACTGCCGCACTCCGAAGCCGAGTCGGCCCCCGAGCACTCCCGACCCTTGCCGCACGATGCCGCCCGTCCCGGGCCAGGCCCCGAAGCCGCCCGGTCGTTCCCCCACGAGGCCGCCCACCCTGAGCCCGCCTCCGCTCCCGGCTCCGAAGCCGCCCAGTCACTCCCTCGCGAGGCACCGCATCCCGCCCCCGGCCCTGAAGCTGCCCGGCCGTTGCCCGGCGAGGCAATCAGGCCCGAGCCCGGCTCTGGCCCTGAGGCCGCGCGGCCGTTCCTCGACGAGGCGCCCCGACCCGAGCCCGGTTCCGAAGCCGCCCGGCGGTTGCCCGGCGAGGCGACCATGTCTGAGCCTGCCCCCGGCCCTGAGGCCGCGCGGGCGTTGCCCCACGAGGTGCCCCGACACCAGCCCGGCCCCGAAGGCACCCGGCCGTTGCCTCGCGAGGCAATCAGGCCTGAGCCCGCCCCCGGCCCTGAGCACGTCTCCGGCCCTGAGGCTGACCATGCCTTGCCTCACGAGGCGTCTCGGACTCAGACCGGCCCCGAGGCCGCGCGGTCGTTCGGCGATGAAGTGTCCCGGTCCGAGCCCGGATTCGAGTCCGGCCGGGCGGCGGTCCATGGCGTGCCGCAGGCTGAGGTCGAGTCTCTTCGGGCGGATATGCCGGACGCGTCCGAGGGAGGGGGCGAAGCCTCCGGGTCGTACGTGCCGGACGCCTTCCGGCCCGCCGTTGACTTTCCTCGGGCCTCTCGTCCGGACGCCCCTCAGGAGGAGTCTCCCGAGGCTGCCCCGGAGCCGTTCCGGGCGTTCGGGCCCGCGAGCTTGGTCTCGGTGGAGCCCGCCCCGGAGGGGTCGCCCGATGCTGTGCTTGTGCGGCGGACGATGGCCGCTATCGGGGACGTCTCCGACAAGGTGACCTCGTATTTCTACGCGCTTCTTTTTGTACGCCACCCCGACCTGAGGTCCTTGTTCCCGCCCGCGATGGATGCGCAGCGGGACCGGCTGCTCAAGGCGCTGCTGACGGCGGCCGAGCATGTCGACAACACGCCGGTGCTCGTGGAGTACCTCCAGAACCTGGGCCGGGGACACCGGAAGTACGGGACGCGGCCGGAGCACTACCCGGCGGTCGGGGAGTGCCTGATCGAGGCGCTCGCGAAGTACGCCGAGTCCGTGTGGAACCCGGAGACGGAAGCGGCGTGGGTACGGACGTACACGACGATCTCGCAGGTGATGATCGACGCGGCGGCCGTGGATGAGCTGCGCGCCCCGGCGTGGTGGCAGGCGGAGGTCGTCTCGCACGAGCTGCGGACGCAGGACATCGCGGTCATCACGGTCCGCCCCAACCAGCCGTACCCCTTCCTGGCCGGCCAGTACGCGAGCCTGGAAACCCCCTGGTGGCCAAGGATCTGGCGGCACTACTCCTTCGCCTCGGCCCCCCGCTCCGACGGCCTGCTCTCGTTCCACGTGAAGGCCGTCCCCGCCGGCTGGGTCTCCAACGCGCTCGTGCACCGCGCCCAGCCCGGCGACGTGATCCGGCTGGGCCCGCCCGCCGGGACGATGACGGTCGACCACACCCGTGACAGCGGCCTGCTCTGCCTCGGCGGCGGCACCGGCATAGCCCCGATCAAGGCCCTCGTCGAGGACGTCGCCGAACACGGCACCCGGCGCCGGATGGAGGTCTTCTACGGCGCCCGCACCGACCACGACCTCTACGACATCGACACGATGCTCAGGCTCCAGCAGTCCCACTCCTGGCTGGAGGTACGCCCGGTGGTCGACAAGCACGGCCTGCTCCAACTCCCCGACGCCATCCGCACGTTCGGCCCCTGGGACCAGTACGACGCGTACCTCTCGGGCCCGGTCGGCATGATCCGCAGCGGCGTGGACGCACTGCGCGGCGCGGGCATCCCGAAGGAACGGATACGGCACGACTCCGTCGCGGAACTGGTCGCCGCCGGATAGGGGTTCCGTCAGCCGAGATCGGGGGCGTGCATCGCGCGCACGCCCTCGATGTTGCCGTCCAGATAGTGCCGCAGCGACAGCGGGACGAGGTGGACGGAGGCGATCCCGACGCGAGTGAAGGGCACCCGGACGATCTCGTAGTCGCCGATCGGCTCGTCGACCTCGGGGCCGTGCCGCAGACCGGGGTCCATCGACTCCAGATGGCAGACGAAGAAGTGCTGCACCTTCACGCCGGTCGCGCCGCCGTCCTCGCCGATGTGCTCGACGGTGTCGACGAAACAGGGGACCACATCGGCGATCTTCGCGCCGAGTTCCTCGTACACCTCGCGGTGCAGGGCGTCCACGACGGTCTCGTCCTCGGGCTCGACACCCCCGCCGGGGGTGACCCAGTAGGGATCGAGGCCGGGTTTGGTGCGCTTGATCAGGATCAGGTCGTCACCGTCCAGCAGAACGGCGCGTGCGGTGCGTTTGACCACGGGTCGGACGGTCATGGGAGGAATGTGGCCCGCTTGGTTCCACGTGAAACATCGCACCCCGGTGCCGGGCTCGGTTTCACGTGAAACATCAGTGCCACGCTGCCGCCGCCCGCAACAACTGCTCGTGCGCCCGCGCAATGTGCGGCATCGCCAGCGTCCCCGTCCGCACGACGAGGAAGTACGTCCGCAAGGGCGGCACCGCCGGTTCGTGCAGCGCCACGACGGCGCCCCGCTCCAGAGCGTCCGCGCAGAGATAGCGCGGGAGGACAGCGAGCCCCGCCCCCGCGACCGCGCACGCGAGAACCGCCCGCAGATCGGGGACGACCACCGTGCCGGAGGCGGCCGGAAGCGAGTCGAACACGGAGGCCCAGTAGCGGGAGACAAGGGGCAGCGACTCGTGGACCTCGACGACGGGGAGGTTCTCCAGGACGCCGGTACCGATCCGCTCCGCCCACCCCGGCGCCGCGACCAGCACATGCTCCTCGTCGCACAGCGGTGTCGCCGTGAACAGCGGCCCCCGTGGACGCGCCGTGCTGATCGCCAGGTCGTGATGGCCCGCCGCGAGCCCCTCCAGGACCTCTTCCGCCGTGCCGAAGGAGGCGCGCAGGGCGAGGGCCCGGCCGTCCTCGCCGGTGAGTTCGGTGAGCGCGGGCAGGGCCTGCTCGGCGGTGAACTCGGGCGGCCCGGCGAGGTGCAGGGTCCGCAGCGAGGAGTCCTCGTGGAGCCCGGTCTCGGCGATCTCCACGAGCGCGTCGAGGTGCGGCGCCGCCTTGTGCGCGAGTTCGTCGCCGATCGTCGTCGGCGTGACGCCCCGGGGCCGGCGCAGGAACAGCGGCCGGCCGACCTGCTGTTCCAGGGCCCTGATCTGCGAGGTGACGGCGGGCTGGGAGAGGCCGAGCAGCGCGGCGGCGCGGGTGAAGGAGCCGGCCCGGTGCACGGTCACGAAGGTGCGCAGCAAGGCCAGATCCACAGCCCGCCCCCTTTCGGCGCCAACGATAAATATGGCGATAGGGCCCTGCCGCTACTGTGATTGGACACTGACACTGAGTCAACTAGCCTGGTTCGCGCGGTTCTTGACGCACGGAACCGAGGGGCGGTCCGAACCACGAGGGGGGAGGCCCGGACCGCCCGCAGCACCAGGGCGCGACCGCCCGCAGCACAGCGCCGTACAGGACGCCCGGCCGGCCCCCTCAGCCCCCCGATGCCCCCGCCTCCCCCAGCGCCCGCAGCACGTCCGCGACCAGGTCCTCCGTGTCCTCCGTGCCGACGGAGAGCCGTACGAAGCCGTCCGGGACCGCGTCGCCGCCCCAGCGGCCACGGCGTTCGGCGGTGGAGCGCACCCCGCCGAAGCTCGTCGCGTCGTCCACGAGCCGCAGCGACTCCAGGAACCGTTC
>NZ_LIRL01001161.1 GCF_001419795.1 Streptomyces niveiscabiei | reverse complement strand
GTGGGAGGTGGACGACGAGGTGGGACGGGATCGAGGCGTCGATCGCGGCGATGCGGTCGGGGGTGATGCCTTTGTAGAGGGTGGGTTCGACCGTCACCGAGAAGCCGTCGTGGCCCGTGAGGGTGCGGGAGCCGTCGGGGCGGGTGGTCATGGCGGCGCAGGTGGCGTAGTGGACGGTGACGGGGCCTCGGGGGGTGGACAAGGAGACCCCCTCCTGGCCGATCGTCAGGGTGACGCCGTCCGGTGAGGGGTGTGTCGTACCGGTGACCGTGGTTGAGGAGTACTGGGGGGCGAGGGTGAAGCCCGCCCAGTCGACGCCCCGGCCCGGTACCTGCATCAGCGCGGTGGACCAGGTCTCCTGGGCGACTTCGTGGACGTCCGCGAGGGTGACGGCGTTGAGGTCCGCCCGGCGTTCCTCGACCGACATCACCGGCCGCCCCAGCAGGATGCTGAGCGCGTTGCCGGGGAGGAGGCCCGCGCCGGGGTCGTCGTACTGCTTGGCGATCCGGGCGCGGGAGGAGTCCAGTTCCTGTTGGGTGATCGTGCCCGCGCGCAGGCGGGCGAGGGTGTCGATGAAGCCGCCGGTGACCGCGTCCTGCTTCTTGGGGAGGGCGTCGGCGTAGGCGGTGATCGTGGCGTGGGCCGCGTCCCGTACGGAGTAGTCCGCGTCGGCCTGGTAGGAGTAGCCGCCCTCCTGGCGCAGGTCGTGGAAGAGGGCGCGGCCGAAGAGGTCGGCGAAGACCATGGCGGCGGCGGAGCGGCGGACCACGGCGGTCAGGACGACGGTGCCGTCGTCGCCGTGGACGTACGCCGGGGTGACCGGCAGCGCGTCGGAGGCGGGCGGCGCGGGGATGCGGGTGCCCGGCGGGAGGGTGAGGTCGAGGCCGGCGGGGACGTGGTCGCCGGTGAGCCAGAGGACCGCGTTGTCGCGGGTGAAGCGGGTCTGGGCCCAGTAGCGGACGGCGTCCGGCGTGAGGCTCCAGGTCCCCAGCTCGGTGTAGCTGCTGAGCCCGTACCCCTGCGCCCCGTACCGCCACAGCGGCAGCTGCGAGGACCCGCCGCGCCCCGCCGCCTCCGTACGGAGGATCTCCTTCTCCGTCTCCAGCCGCTCCAGGGGCAGTTCGCGCAGGGACGCGCAGACGCTGTTGAGGTACGTGACGACCTCGGCCTCGGTGCCGGTGACGTGGAAGAGGGTGTACGTGTTGGCCGTCGCCCCGTTGTAGTGCAGGTCGGACAGGCCCAGGCGGTGCAGCGCGAGGTGTTCGACGAGGTGGGTGAGGCCGGCGGTGGCGAGGGTCTCGTCGGCCCGTCCGACGCGGAACATGAGGCCGGCGGTGATCTCGGAGGACGACGTGCCGGGGGCGTAGAGCGTCGGGATGCCCTGCGTGACCGTGCTGTTCATCGGGCGACCGCCTCTCGCGCGGACTTGCGGTGCCTGCGGAACGCGGCCTTCGGGTCGGACAGGTAGGACCAGGGGCCGGCGGCCCGGTCGCCGAGTGCGGCGAAGTGGGGGGCGGCGTCGGCGTGGTGACCGCCGAGGGAGAAGGCCATCGCGAAGGTGCCGTGCGCGTAGCCGCTGGAGAGGTCGGGGCGGTACGCCGGGTGCCGTACGGAGATGGCGGCGGCGTTGCGCAGGTCCTGGAGGACGTTCACGCCACGCAGGTACGGTCCCCCCTTCTCGTCCAGCGACAGCCAGTGCTCGATGTGCGCGTCGGCGACGAGGACGCCGGTCGGGGCGCCGTCGGGGGCCTCGCGGGTCGCCTCGGCGGCGAAGCCGTGCGCCTCCTCCCAGGTGCCGCCCCACTTCGGGCAGAGCTGCTGGAGAAGGGCGGCCTGGGCGCCGTACACGTGCGGGTGGTGGGCGCGGAGGCGGTCGTAGCGGCGGCGGGCCTCGGTGGCGCCGAGTTCCAGGCCGCGGGCCAGGGTGATGCGGATGTACCAGGCCGGGGCGTACGAGGGCTGCTCCGCGCAGACCTGGATCAGCAGCTGCTCCGCGCGCCGCAGCCAGGCGTGGAACTGGTCGAACTGCTCCCCGGAGACGTGCTTCGCGAACGCGGCGCCGCGGATGTCCCAGCCGATGATCAGGTACCGCTTCGCGAGGAGGGTCCTCGGCAGGGGGTCGGCGGGGAAGTCGGCCGCCGCGCGCTCCAGCCACTGTTCGGCGCCGGGGGTCTCGGCGACGGAGTTGAGCGCGGTGATCATGTCGTCCACGCTCCCGAGCCGCCCGAAGAAGCCCCGCACGGCGGTCCAGTCCCCCGCGTGCGCCGCCTCCCGCAACGGGAGCAGCTCCGGCATGTCGTCGTACCTGTCGAAACTCGGCTCTGCGCCGCCCACTCTGTCCCCACCCTGACTTGATTCGTACATCTGTTTCAAGACGCCGCAGAGTAACAGCCCAGGTGACCTCTAAGGTGCTCGGCATGAGCATCATCGGAGTCGGCATCGACGTGGCCGAGATCGAACGCTTCGCGGCGAGAGCCGGCGTGCGGTGCAGGGACGCCGCGAAGCGTTCGATCTCGGCCACGTCGATGCCGACTCCGATGATGCTCATGCCGAGCACCTTAGAGGTCACCTGGGCTGTTACTCTGCGGCGTCTTGAAACAGATGTACGAATCAAGTCAGGGTGGGGACAG
>NZ_LIRL01001160.1 GCF_001419795.1 Streptomyces niveiscabiei | reverse complement strand
TCGATCTCCTGGCTCTTCGGCCACCGCCGCCTCACCGTCCGGTACGAGCGGAAGGGCACGCACTTTCTCGGCTTCCTCGGTCTCGCGGCCGCACTGACCTGCTACAAAAAGCTGACCAACCTCACCACGTGAGACACGCTCTTAGTGCCTATGTGAACCGCTGGTATGCCGCGCAGGACTTGGCGGCATCGACCATGCAGAACTACCGGCGGCACATTGAAGAACACTTGCTTCCCACGTTCGCGGATTCCGCTGTTGCCGACATCCTGAGTACCGACATTGCCGCTTGGGAGAAGCATGAACGCGCCGTTCCTTACGCTGCGTCCAGCGTCAAAACGTGGCGGGCGACGCTGCACCTGATCCTTGCCGATGCCGTTGACGAGGGGCTGCGCGATTCCAACCCGGCGACCAGGCGGCGCGGACGGGGGAAGCGCGCCGGGCGCTCACGCAACCGTGGGCCAGAGAAGGCGGTCACAACAGCACTTGGCATTCTGCTGATCGCCGAACGAATGGCGCTGATGTCCGGCCGCGACGACGAGTTCGTTGGCGGCGTCCTCAAGGGCTACACCGGGATGCGCTGGGGCGAACTCGTCGGTCTTGAGAATGAGTTCGTCCGATCGAAGAGCATCCGTGTCGAATGGCAGCTCTACGAGCTGGACACCGGCGAACTGCACCGGTGCCCGCCCAAAGACGACTCCTACCGGGACATCGACACTCCGGATTTCCTCTCTGCGCTGGTTCGGGAGCACATTGCCCGGACGAAGCCGAAGCCCTGCAAGTGCCACGGACTGACCTACGTCTTCAGCGGTCACGGCACCGCCAACGGCTCTGCGAGCCGTCCGGGAGCGAAGCTGGTCGACGTGGCTCGCCGCGCCGGCGTCTCGACGGGCACCGTTTCCAATGTCCTCAACCGCCCCCACGCTGTGGCGGAGTCGACCCGCCTGAAGGTGCTGGAGGCCATCACCGAACTCGGGTACGCACGTAACGCGGCATCGGGGGAGCTGGCCGCGCACTGGCGCCGCTCGGGTTTCGCCACCTGGCTCTTCCGACCCGCCGCTACGGGGCTCTATCCCAAGCGCGGCAGTCAGGAGGAACACCCGGTGCCCGTGGTCGCCGAACCGTGGCCCGGGGTTCCGGCACGCGGGCGGGGAGCCTCCAACCGGGCTGAGGCATGCTGGGTGCCGATCGCTCCGGGCCTGACGCCGCATGGGCTGCGTCATACGCACAAGACCTTGATGCGGGAGGTGGGAACTCCGCCGAAGCTGATGGACGAACGCATGGGGCACGAGGATGGCTCGGTGCAGTCCCGCTATGAGCACATCACGGCAGGGATGCGGCAGACCCTGATGACCGCGCTCACCGAGATGTGGGAAGAGGCTCTGGACATGCGCCGGGCGATGAGCCCCGGTTCGCCCGTGGCGGTTCTGGACGCGCTGTTGAGGGCGCGCGGGTAGGGCACTGGTCTGGAGACGAATTCCAAAGATCTTCTCCAAGGTTTCTCCAGAGAACTGTGGAGAAACCAGTCAGGGGCACCGACTCACGTGAGTCGGTGCCCCTGACCTGGTCAAACACTGTCGGGGTGGCGGGATTTGAACCCACGACCTCTTCGTCCCGAACGAAGCGCGCTGCCAAGCTGCGCTACACCCCGATGTCGCTGCGGAGCTTTTCGCTGCGGCGACGTCGTTAACTTTAGCCCACGGGCGGCTGGAGACGAAATCCGGTTTTGGGGTGGGGGCGGATGGGGTTGGGG
>NZ_LIRL01000116.1 GCF_001419795.1 Streptomyces niveiscabiei | reverse complement strand
GCGCCGGACGCGAAGCGAGCGCGCCCGGGCCCGAGGCAAGCACCCCGGGACCCAAGGCTGGCGCGCCAGAATCCGTGGGCGCTGGACGCGACGCGAGCGCGCCGGGGCCAGAGACGAGCACGCCCGGACCCGAGGCCAGCGCACCCGAGCCCGAGGCAAGCACCCCGGAATCCGTTGGCGCCGGACGCGAAGCGAGCGTGCCGGGGGCCGACGTGACCACACCCGCCCCCGAGGCCGGCGCACCGGGGCCCGAGGCGGCCGTGCCCGGGTCCGAGGTCACCGCGCCGAAGGCGCGGCCGGCCGTACCTGCGGTCGCTCCCGGAGCCGCCGTGGCCGTGCCTCCGGCTCCGCCGCCCGGCGTCCCCCTCCCCTCCCCCGTGATGTGCAGGAACACCTCGTCCAGCGTCGGCCGTCGCAGCGCGATGTCCTCCGCCTCGATCCCGGCGTCGGACAGGGCGCGTACGGTCCCGGTGAGTGCGGGCATCCGGTCGGTCACGGGGGCGCTCAGCAGTCGGCGGTCCGCGTCGGCGGTGACGCCGGTCAGCGGCAGGACGGCGACCGCGTCGGCGAGTTGGCGGGCGTCGCGCAGGACCACGTCGATGCGGTCGCCGCCCGTCGCCGTCTTCAGGGAGTCCGCCGTACCCTGCGCGACGACCCTTCCCGCGTCCACCACCGAGATGCGGTCGGCGAGTTGGTCGGCCTCCTCCAGGTACTGCGTCGTCAGCAGGACCGTCGTACCGCCGGCGGCGAGCGCGCGGACGGACGTCCAGACCTCCGCGCGGCCCCGGGGGTCGAGGCCGGTCGTGGGTTCATCGAGGTAGAGGACCTCCGGGTCGGTGATCAGGGACGCGGCGAGGTCGAGGCGGCGGCGCATGCCCCCGCTGTACGCGGTGACCGGTTTGCGGCCGGTGTCCGCGAGGTCGAAGCGGGTGAGGAGTTCAGCGGCGCGGGTGCGGGCGCGGTGGGCGCCGAGGTGGTGGAGGCGGGCGAACATCTCCAGGTTCTGGCGGCCGTCCAGGTCCTCGTCGAGGGCGGCGTGCTGCCCGAGGAGGCCGATGCGGCGGCGGACCTCGCGGGGGTGGCGTACGACGTCGTGGCCCGCGACCTCGACGCGGCCGGAGTCGGGGTGCAGGAGGGTGGCGAGGATGCGGACGAGGGTGGTCTTGCCGGCGCCGTTGGGGCCGAGGACGGCGTGGACCTCGCCGCGCGGGACGGTGAGGTCGAGGCCGTCGAGGGCGGCTTTCGGGCCGTAGGACTTGCGAGCGGAGTCGACGGTGATGGCCGGGTCGGTCACGGGGCCTCCCTTATTAGTCAAGATTGACTAGTCGATGCGGGGACGAAGGTAGCGGGGCGGAGACCATTGGTCAAACTTGATTAGATGCCTGCGCGTGAGGGGCTGCGCGTCCCCTGACGCCGGGCTACAGCTTGTCCCCCGGGTGCCTCTCCCCCGTCGCGTACGGGTTGACCTGCCCCTCCGCCAGCACGCCCACGAACGGCTCGCCCTCCCCCGCGAACGCGTACGCGCCCCCCTCGATCCGGGCGATCAGGCCCCTCGTCCACTCGGCCTCGCCGTCCGCCGTGTGGATCCAGAAGTTCATGATCTCGCCGATGTGGCCGAGCTGTTCGGGGCCGTCCTCGGGGACGTAGTAGTCCGTCACGGCCGACCGCCAGCTGCCGATGCGGCGGATCCGCTCCTCCAGGAGCGCGAGGACCTCGGCCCTCGGGAGGTCGACCATGCTGCCGAGGGCCGCGGACTTGACGTCCGTCTTCTGGTCGTACGAGGTCAGCGCTTCGCGTACGAGACGGAGGTACTCCTCGTCACCGGCGGCCGTGATCTCGTACTCCGTACGCGGGGGGCCGCCGGCCGTCGAGGGGGCGATCTCGTGCTCGTGCAGGAAGCCCTGTTTCGCCAGCTGTTTCAGGGCGTGGTAGATCGAGCCGGGCTTCGCGTTGGACCACTCGTGCGCGCCCCAGTACTCCAGGTCGCTGCGCACCTGGTAGCCGTGGGCCCGGCCGTGCTGACGGACCGCGTTCAGCACGAGGAGGCGGATCGCTGACATGCGGTCCAGGTTATGGGGTCAGCTTCCGGCTTCCGCCGCGAGTGCCACCAGCTCGAAGGCCGTCTTCCCGTCCAGGGACTCCCGTACGACGTCGGCGTGGCCCGCGTGCCTCGCCGTCTCCCGGATCAGGTGCAGCAGCAGCCATCTCAGCGAGACGCGGCCCTCCGGCGGGAACCAGGGCTGGTCCGGCAGCGCGAAGGTCCGGTCGAGGGTGTCGGCGGCCCGCACGAACGCCTCCGTCTCCGCGGCGACCTTCTCCCAGTACGCGAGCTGCCCCTCCACGGTCTCGTCCCCGACCAGCTGAAAACACTCATGCCAGTTCGAGGCGTCCCGCTGTACGGCCGGCTCCTCCCCCTTCGCCCGCGCGACCCAGCTCTGCTCGACCTCGGCGACGTGCTTCACGATGCCCGCGAGCGACAAGTCACTGGCGCTGGGTTTCGACGCGGCCTGCTCCGCGGTGAGCCCGAGCACGGCTCGCCGGATGCCGCCGCGCTGCTCTTCGAGGAACGCGAGGAGGGCGCCGACCTCGTCGCCGGGGGTTTCGGAGGGGACGTGGGTGACCATGGGGGTGCCTTTCGCCGGGGGCGGTTCTGCCTGACATCTCTGAAGGTAGGGGGGATGTAGGTCAGATGCTGGCCGCGATGGACGGCGAGTCAGCTCTCCCGGCGTCCGACGTGCTCGATATAGAGCGTCTCCGTCTCCACGTCGAGGCGATAGAGGACCCGCCACGAGCCGTGATGCAGGCGGCGATGATCGACTCCCCAGGCCCGCGAACCCTCAGGACGGGGGTTCTCCACGAGCCGGTCCGTAGCCGACAGGAGGTCGTCCACGCCCCGCGGGTCGTCCTTCAGATGTCCCGTGGCCGCGTCCAGAGCGGCCGGTTCCCACAGGACCTGCCAGGTCACTCGGCCCGCCCGGCGGCCTGGAGCAGCGCGCGGCGCGCTTCGTCATGCGGGACCGGCTGTCCAGAACGACCGAGCGCGCGGTCCCTCTCCAGACGCGCGAGCGCCAGCGCGTCCTCCAGGTCCTCCAACTCGGCAGGCGAGACGAGGACTGCGGCCGGGACACCGCGATCGGTCAACGTGATGTGCTCGTGCTGGGCCGCACGGCGGGCGAGTTCACCGAGTTTGCCTCTGGCTTCAGCGATGGGGTATGTAGCAGACATGTATCTACTGTACACCTGAATACATGTCCAGCAACGGGGAGCGGCGTGATCGCGGCTCGGCAGGAGATGTGGGCGGCCATGCCGTTGACGGGGGCCGCGTACCGGCGGCAGGTTGAACTCGGGCTCACACAGCGGGAGTTGGAGGAGAGTGAGCAGTCGATGCCGGTGCTTGTGTACGACGGGGACTGCGGGTTCTGTCAGGTTGCCGTCGATCGGATGCGGGGGTTGGCCTCGCCGGTGATCGAGGCTGTGCCCTGGCAGTTCCTGGACGCGGAGTTGACCGCGCCGCATCGTCAACGGCTCGACCGGGAGGTGTTGTTGATGCGCGGGGGCGTGGTTCTCGCCGGTGGGGCCGAGGCGTTGGGGAGGTACGTGGGGTCGTCGCCGTCGGT
>NZ_LIRL01001159.1 GCF_001419795.1 Streptomyces niveiscabiei | reverse complement strand
CCCACACCCGGCTCCGCCGGCTGCTCTCCCCCGCCTTCGCGCGGACGGTGGTGGCGGGGCTGGAGCCCGTGGTGCGGGAGCGCGCGACGACGCTGGCCGGCGAGCTGAGAGGGGAAGCGGATCTCGTCGCCGGGTTCGCGGCCCCGCTGCCGCGCGCCGTGCTGGCCGCCTTCTGCGGGGTGGCCGACGGTGACGCGGCGGCGTACGACCGCTGGGCGGCCGGGTTCACGGATCTGCTGGGGCACCGGGCCCGCCCCGAGTGGCCCGCGTTCGAGCGGTGGGCGCTGCGGGCCGCCGAGGGGCCCGCCCTGGGCGGCGTACTGGGGCGGCTGGACCGCGCGGAGGCCGTGACCTTCCTGCACTTCCTGATCGTGGCCGGTGTGCCCAACCTCCGCCACGCGCTGGGGAATCTGGTGCTGCGGCTGCTGCGGGAGGACCACTGGCGCACCGAGGGCCTGCCGGAGGCGGTCGAGGAGTCGCTGCGGCTCGATCCGCCCGCGCTGTGGCAGATGCGCACCGCCACCCGGGACACCGTGCTGGCGGACACGCCGGTGCGGGCCGGGGAGCGGGTGATCGCCGTGGTCGCGTCCGCCAACCGGGACCCGGCGCGCTGGGGCGAGGACGCCGACGCGTTCCGCCCGGGGCGGCCGGGGCTGCGGGCCCATCTGGCCTTCGGCAAGGGCCCGCACGCCTGCCTCGGCGCTTCGCTGACCCGGCTTCAGCTGCGGGTCGCCGCCGAGGTGCTGATCGAGCGGCACCCGGGGCTGCGGCTCGCGCCCGACTTCCGTTTCCGCCGGGCCGGCGACTTCATGAGCCGCGGTCCGGCGACGCTTCCCGTCCATGTGGAGTGACGAGTGTTCCCTGTGACCTCTCTCTGGCTGCGCCGCCCGATACCCCGGCCGACGGCCTCGACCTCGTTGGTGTGCTTCCCGCACGCGGGCGGCAGCGCCGCGTTCTACACCGCGTGGGGGAAGCTGCTGCCACCCCATGTGGAGCTGCTCGCCGTGCAGTATCCGGGCCGTCAGGACCGGCTCGCGGAACCGGCCGCCGCGTCCATGGCCGAGCTGGCCGGGGCCGTCGCCGAGGTGCTGCGCCAAGACCGCCCGGACCGGGAACGCTTCCTGTTCGGCCACAGCATGGGGGCCTCGGTCGCGTGGGAGACCGCCCTGCGCCTGGAGGCCTCGGGCGTGGGGCCCCGGCACGTCTTCGTCTCCGGCCGCCCCGGCCCGCGCCGCCAGCGGCCGGGCTCCGTGCATCTGCGCGACGACGACGGCCTCGCCGCCGAGCTGCGCCGCCTGGACGGCACCCACGCCGAACTCCTCGACGACCCGGAGATACGGGCGGTGCTGCTGCCCTCGGTACGCGCCGACTACCGGCTCGTCGAGACCTACCGCCCGGACCCGGCGGCCCGCGTGCGCTGCCCGCTGACCGCGCTCACCGGGGACCGCGACGAGGAGGCGACGGTGCCGGACGTGGCGACCTGGGGCGACGCCACGTCCGGCGTCTTCCGCCGCCTGGTGCTGCCCGGCGACCACTTCTACCTGGTGGAACAGGCCGAACGGGTCGTCGCGGCCGTCCTCGACGCGTGCGGCGCGCCCGCGCCCGCCACCTGTCCCGTGTTCCCCTGACCGCCCCTCCCCAGCCCCGTACAC